>JABJMI010000385.1 GCA_018659505.1 Planctomicrobium sp. | reverse complement strand
CTGGCGAAAAAACTCGGTCGTTGCATCGCTTTTGAAGCTGCGGTCGCAGGTGGTTGCCCGATCATCGCAGCCATGGGGCAATCGATGACTGGCAACCAAATTATCGCACTCGAAGCGATTCTCAATGGAACCAGCAACTTCATTCTAACCCAAATGCTGCATAACAATGCTTCCTATGATGATGCTGTCAGCGAAGCACAAGCAATGGGCTATGCTGAAGCTGATCCGTCAATGGACGTACAAGGAACTGACGCGGCGCAGAAGTTAGGCATTTTGACTCAACTCGCTTTTGGAGAAAAAGTTTCCACAAACGATTTTCCTGTTCAAGGGATCGATGAACTTGAACTCGAAGACCTGCAGTTCGCTGAGGAACTCGGTTATGCCATTAAATTACTGGCGACAGCGAAACTTGTCGAAGGCTCATTAGAGTTGCATACTCAACCAACTCTCATCCGCAAAGATCGTCCGCTTGCCCAAACCGATGGTCCTTATAATATGATCGAACTGACTGGCGATGCCGTTGGCAGAGCATGGTTCTCCGCAATGGGCGCCGGGCAAATGGCAACCGCATCAGCCGTTGTTGCAGACATCGTCGATGTGGCTGTAGGAAGAGCGGCGCTTACGTTTAATCGCTTGAACCTTTGGCAAACCGAAGTCAATTTCCCTCTTCAGAAAACGGAACAAATTACCCGTAGATATTACTTCCGCTTTCATGTTGCTGATCGCCCTCATGTCATTGCTGACATTGCAGACATTTTAGGACGCAACGGGATTAGTCTTTCTTCGGTCATGCAAAAAGAAGGTAAAGAAGCAGAGCCAGATAACCCTGATAGCTCGCCAATTGTTCCACTTGTGTTCATGACGCACCGAGCCACGGAAGGGCAAGTTCGGCAAGCTGCAAAGGAACTCGATCAACTTGATTGCGTTCAACCACCGTGGCTTTGCCTGCCAGTGAGTGATGAACTACCAGAGTAGTTATTTCAGTGCGACCATCCGCCCTAAGAGTCCGATTATGCAAATTTCCTGCTTTCCAAATACTTATGGCCGTTTCGGAGCGAACGCTGCTATCGACTTGCTGCCCTCAACTGAGATTCAATGGCTGGAACTACCAATCAAAAATTACGGAGTCCCTTCGTTTTTCAAAGAAGAGCCAGTGCTCACCGAAAGTTCATCTCCCGCAGCGATCTTCGCCTTGAAAGAAAGAATTCAACAGAGCGGTCTAAAAATCAGCAGTTGCAACATTACGAGTGGCAACCCTTTGCAGCCCGATGTCGTTGAGCGAACTCTCAAGAAGCTGACGATCGCGAATCAATTCGGAGCGAAGTATGTCGTCGCTGGCGGAGGAGAAATTTCATCTGAGGATGATTGGTCACAACTCATTCAGAATATGAACACCATCTTGAATCGGGCAGAGGAACTCGGCATCACATATTGTTGCGAGACCCATCCCGGAACCTGTCAGAACGCAACCGGCATGCTGGAGCTATTGGAGCGAGTTGATCACCCCAATCTTCGAATCAACTTCGATACAGGGAACATCTTCTTCTACAACGAGAACGTGGACCTCTTTGAGCAAATGGATCTGGTCTCTGAGTTCATTTCACATGTGCATCTGAAAGACACCAACGGTCGCTTTAAGGATTGGCACTTTCCTGCCCTAGGTGCGGCTGGTTATGTCGATTTCGCGCAAGTTCGAGAATTCCTGGAAGGAATCAATTTCGCTGGACCTTCTAGCCTCGAACTTGAAGGGATCCAAGGCGAGCCTGAATTGAGCTTGGAAGAGACTCATCAACGAGTGATCGACAGCGTAGATCACCTCAAAGCAACCGGTTGGACTATCGAGTAAAATTTAAACGATAAAATGCCCCATTTGCCACCCACTTCAAGTGGGTGCCCCAAGCTGCATTCGATTAAAATTCACTCTTCCCACGGGACCAAATCCGACGACCAAATGGTACTTCATCCAGACTATCCAAATCTGATTGATCTCTAACAGCACAAACTCCGTTCCTGTAATGAATCAACGAATTGACGTAACTTTCTATAAAATAGCTGTTTTCGTGGAATAAATGGGTCACCAATCTGATCAGTTTGATGAAGAAATGAATACGGAACGAGCAAAAGCATCGGAATCCGTCGGCATTTCGGTGCAGGAACTGGTCACTTCTTATTACAAAGACGTGTATCGATTTGCGTATCGATTGTCTGGAAATCAGACTGATGCCGAGGATTTGACGCAGCAGACGTTCCTGATCGCTTGTCGCAAGTTGCATCAAGTGAATGACTTATCGAAAGTGCGTTCGTGGATGTTTACAATTGTCCGCAACGCATTTCTAAAGTCAACGAAACATAACGAGACGGAATTATCAGCATTCGAAGACGCAGTTGTCGCAGTTAGCGAGCCTGAGGAATTGAATCTGAATTTTGATGAAGAGGCATTGGAACTCGCTCTGGCAGAAATGCCGGAAACCTACCGAACTCCAATTCTTCTCTACTATTTTGAGGAAATCGGTTACAAAGAGATCGCTGAGGCGTTGGAAGTCCCCATCGGAACAGTCATGAGTCGACTCTCACGAGGGAAAAAATTCCTGCGTTCTCAACTCTCTCCTGAAGAAAAACCTACGACAGATAACAATTCTGCGAAATGATTTTGTAGAGCATTCGGTTGGTTCGTTACCAACCTGATAATTTGACGAGCAGGGACGACAGGTCAAGAATCATGAATTGCCAAACTTTCCGCCAACGTCTGGATTGCCTCACTGCTAAACAAAGAGCAGTCGACGTGGAAGTTGCATCTCATCTTGATGGTTGTTCCGACTGTCGTCAATTCCTGGCAGCGACTGATCGCTTTGATCAGCGAGTCTCATCAGTTCTTAAAACTGTCCCGATGGCTGAGGATTTCCTTGACCGTCTGCTGACAGTTGTCGAGGAAGATTCTTCAGCAGAGCCGTTACCAATCGCGAAAAGAATCCGTCACAGCAGAGCATTTACGATTGTGAATCAACTCATAGTGACTGGTCTTGCTATTGCAGTGATCTTCGCAGCTTCCAGTCTCTGGTCACCTGATCCAGTTGAATCACAATTTGACTACGCAGTTGCCAAGTCTGAATTAACCCAAAAGTTCTTCCACATCACTGACAACAACTGGAGCGACCTCGCTGCCTTTGATTATACCGGTTTTCAGATTGGTCGACTCGATAGCGCTGTTCAGAAGTGGAGTTTCTCTGAGCCTGTTGGTCTCGACCTCGGCAATGATGCAACTCATGATGTCGTAGCGTTTCAATTTTCTTATGAGAAGTCGCAGCGACTCAAGTGGTCCGGGACTCTCCTCGTTCTCCCGACCGAGAAGTTCAACGGAAGTCCTCAAGAGACTCTACCGGGCTCATCTTCAGGGATGCAGATCCTGGAGTGGCAATCAGCCGATGGCTCCCTGACCTATCTTTGCTTCGTCGAAGAAGGCTCCGCTGACGAACTGGCAGGCGCCATGTTCGGAAATATCAGTTGAGAATCGAGTATAGCTGCTAACCGCTAAAAGCTAACTGCCAAAGCGATATTCATGGAATGGGTTAGTGATCGGTGTTCTGCTCGTCGCAAAAAGGATCGGTAGCCCGGTCAACAAGAGCGACACCAATTTCGCATTGGCATTCTCTCTCGACGTCGAACTGATCAACATGCAACTCCGCGGTGGCAAAGGTGTCCCGACAGACTCTCTCTCTCACTAGTGATCTCAGAATGAACTGCAATGTTGTTTGAGTTGAAGTTCCCCACTACGATTTTTACCTGGTTCCCGAGGAAAAAATCATAGAACAGTAGTGCAAGAACCTTAGCCTTTATTTATAATAAACAACTTCACATGTGTTTCTCATCAATGCGTTTGATCATCTCGGAGAGATACCTCTCATTATTCATTTTCAATTATAAAAGGACAACCAATGCAATCTAAAATAACTCGCAAAGGGTTTACGCTTATCGAATTGCTCGTAGTCATTGCGATTATTGCAATTCTTATTGCCCTGTTGTTACCTGCCGTTCAACAAGCACGTGAAGCAGCCCGCCGTAGTCAGTGCAAAAACAATATGAAGCAACTCGGCTTGGCGATGCATAACTATCACGATGTGTATAAATCTTTCCCGATCGCATCTTCTGTCGCTAAACCGATTGCGACTGGAACAACAAACGTCAATATGGACAAAATCCACGCCTGGCCTTGGGGAATGAGAATTCTGCCTTACATCGATCAGGCACCTCTTTACAACCAGATTGGAGTTGGTGATTCCAGCATAACTGTTCCGACTGCTGACTTGGCGACAACCAATGACTTCACAACAGCTCAAACAGCTGGCTCAGTTGAATCACTTTTAACGTCGCCGATTTCCGTTTATATGTGCCCGTCAGCGAATGGAAAGCAGATCAACCAGTTCCAACACAACTTAGGGACGTTGATGTATTCAATGACATCACGTTTTGCAATTTATCCTAGCGCTGGACCTTATGAGCGAAACATTGGAGATGTCCTCGATGGAACATCAAATACGATACTGATGGGTGAAAAAGCATTGATGACTGCTCCGTTCGTTTCAATCGGAGCAACTTGGGCTTCCCATCGTCCAGCAGGCTCTCGAATCGGCATCGTTCATCACACGAGTGCCATGAACACACCATTTGATGGCACCCATGATGCGGCAAACCTCCAG
>JABJMI010000136.1 GCA_018659505.1 Planctomicrobium sp. | reverse complement strand
CAGTTCACTGGGATATGTTCCCCCAGCCCCGAAAGCGTTTCACCCAGGTTCACGAACTCCGGCTACGCCTCCGTCCGTGAACCTGGGTGAACTATCCAAACTACGACCCTAACACTGGTACCACACCGGGGGGCTGGACATCATCGCCATCGATCGCGACAGTGAATTCCTGAATGTGTTGTGGTTCAACCGACTCGCCAGTCTTCGGGTTTAGAATTTTACTTTGAATTTTAATTTCGAAAATGCCCGTATCAATTTCAGACGGACGAGCGACCAAACGGGTGATCGTCTCTGGCACCTCTTCAGCTTGCAAGCAACATGTCGAAGCGAAGTAGACAAAAATAAATCGGATCACGAAATTCACAGTCAAGCCTTTAACGTTTGTGATTCATGGAGATCAGGATCGACCTTCGAACCGAATGCTTAAAGTAAATGATTCAATCTGGAGCGATGAGCATTTTATAAATCAGGATTGATACAGTGATGAATACAAAAGTTGGAACTAACCAAGTTGCTTCTACCTGGTCTTCAGCTAATGGCTCTGCGTCAGTACCCATTGTCAGGTCTTTCCCACAATTCGTACACAATCCTGCATCCTTCTCGGTAACATCTTCTCCACAGTAAAAGCAAAATTTCCGACCATCACTTCTTACTAGAAAATTTGCAAATAAATCTTCTAGGCTGAGCAGATTTTTTGCAACATCTTGATGATGTTGTTCGACAAATATCTGAGCTTTGATCGTTGATGCACTCGATGGGTTTGGCTTTAGTTCATCTGATGAATCTAATTCGATGACATAAGCTGGGATGTTTTGATTACAAAGAAAACCAGCGAGCTCGTAAGCTTCGGAACTGTCAGTACATTCGTAGACCATCACTGGCGAATTGAAAACAGGCATGGGCTAAAAACTTTGGTTGCAGTATTCGGGCAATATCTTGGAAGCCCTCCATTGAGATCAAGAAACTATGCAGAAAGTAGGGTGGGACAAATCGCGGTAGCGATGTAGACCCACCATCGGTTTGCCCGACCGTTAAAATGGCTTCGCTTGCGGGCAGTGGTGGGTCGGCGTCGTCCCTCTTTGTCCCACCCTACCAAACTCCGATATTAAATTTCACACTCCGAGACTGCTTCTCGTAATGGCTCTAAATCATTGGATGTGACCATCCCGTTAGAATCTGCAATTTCTAGAATTGACTTTACAACCGATTCAATTTTTTGAAGTTGCCTGGCAAGTTGATCACGTTCTTTCAGTTCAGGTTTCTCTAGTTCAATCTGTTCTCGTATTTCTCGATGCCGGGTTCGTTGTTCATCAGTCAGTTTTCCATAAGTGCTTTTCATAATTACACCTCGTAGGCTGTGACGGGAACAATCGTTTCATCGTCGATCTCATCAACGACTACTGCAATTCGAAGTGAACCGAGCCAGCCAAATACAATGATACTTCCACTCGATTTACTTCGATCTATTCTATCAAAATTTTCTAGAACTTGCTCGACATCCTCAACTCTCAGCCCATGTTCAGCGATGTGATCTACATTGCCACCTTCGCTGTCGTCCCAAAAAATCGTAGTCCAAGTCATTGCAACCTCTCGTCGCCTGAGTTCCTTAGATTGACAAACTAATCTAAGGAACTCAGCAACAAATGCTCTAATTACTTCTCGAACACCTCATGCTCCGCGTCTCCGCCGCTGATGATGTAGGCGACGAGGTCGAGGATTTCTTCTTTCTTCATTTTGTTCAGCAATCCCTTTGGCATGGGAGATGTTTTCGAGACAGCGAGTTCTTCGATCTCGCTGCGTTTGATTCTCACTTGTTTGTTGGGCTCGGTTAAGTCGGTGTTGACCATCATGAACTCTCCATTGAGATTGACGACGACACCCGAATGGACTTTACCATCCGTCGTTAAGACAATCACTGCGGAGAACTGTTCGTTGATAACCTTACTTGGGTTCACAACTTGATCGAGTAAATCGTGTGGCGAATAACGTCGACCTGCTGAGGTGAGATCGGGACCGGTCATGCCACCTTGGTTATCGAAGCGGTGACAGGCGTAGCAACCGGCGGCTGCAAACATTTTCCTGCCAGAGTTAAAGTCTCTCTCTTTAAGATTTTCTCTCGCTGCAGAGGAGAGTTCATCGAGCGACCATTCAGTGGACTCACGTCCTTCGAAAATTTGTCCGAGGTTTTCAAGTACCGATTTTCGGACAGGTTGTCTGGCGAGAAGCTCTGCCATGCTCGCTTTTTCTTCAGCGGTCAAAGCTTCGACCGCATCTTTGCGAATGAATTCAATGAACTTCTCGAAACTCGCTCCTCCACGATAATTTGCAGCTGTGAGGAACCACTCGAAGTAAGCGGTGCGTAATTCGGGAGTCCAACCTGCTGTCAGCATTCTTAACGAGCGGGCATACTGAAGTTGTTCTTCCTGAGCGGGAGCTTTTTCGATGAGAGCCATTCCCTTGGCTGCTACGGTCGGAGATTGCAGCCATGCTAATGTTTCTGTAAGAAGCCAGTTGAGCTCAGTTGAAGTTGCCGGGTAAAGCGGATCGAGTTGAGTGATTAGTTGATCGATCATCGGCTGTTCAGGGCGACCAAACCGGTTTAAGACAATTTGTTCTGTACGAACCAGAGTCAGTTTACCAGAGAATGAGAGTTTTTTTGGATTGATTGAGGCTAACGCTTTGAGCAGTTTGTTGCCCATTTGCGTGTCAACTTCGAATCCTTCTGGTCGATGCAGCGGATCAACGCCAGTCACGCGAGCGAGAGCGAGTAGTGCTTCGACTTGAATGCCCGGGTTTGTTTCGTTCAAAGCCTTGTCTGCCCAGGTGTCAACAGGTTGATGTTCAATCGCGACTCTCGCTGCCCATCTCACGAAGCGATCTTTGTGATTGAGACGTCCCCATGCCGCTGTGATTGCTTTTGGATCTTGTTTGCCGTGAAAGGCTTCGAGTTCGTGGCGGAGTGTTCGTGCTGGGGTGGTTGATGGCTTGTCGTCAGCAGGCGCGGTTGATTCGTCGCCGACGTATGTGACTCGATACAGTCCAGACTGGACTTTTCGACCACCGATGGTGAAGTACATTGCACCATCTCCGGGATGGATAATGGCATCGGTAATTGGTAATGGAGCACCGGTGACGAACTCCTCTTTTGTCGCTGTATATGATGACCCGTTTGGCTTGAGATGAACTGCGTAGAGTTTCCCCCAACTCCAGTCGAGGGCAAAT
>JABJMI010000137.1 GCA_018659505.1 Planctomicrobium sp. | reverse complement strand
CTCTCTGACTGGAACTCTTTTGCCTTTCACATCCTTTACGAGAATCCGCCAACGTGACTGTCTACCGCTGCGATAGTCGCCTCCAAACGTAAAACCAACGCTGACCTTCTCTGCATCCAAGTTTGTGATCCTGACTTTCAGATTTGGCATGGCAGAACCAACCCCTTTCAACTCTTTAGGTTCGGAAATGACAATCTGTAACGGATCCGGTTGATTTTTGATTCGCCTCAATGCCGTGAGTAGTTCCAAGTTAAAATTAGCACCAGGGTCAGAGGCTTCAAAGCCGATAACATCGGGAAAAACTTCAAAATCGCTTTCCATCAACGTGTCGAACTTGCTTTTCAGACACGACTCCCAGCGCTGACCGCCTCGCTTGATGATTTCGCCTAGACACGGTTCGTAGCCTGCCCTTGAACGGAAGCCTGGTAGATTCAAAATCTCGTCAAGAATCATCTCCAAGTCTTCGTCGGTTCGCTGCGATAGATTCTCGATGATTTCTGCATTTCCATCTGAACGGGATAGAATCCCCATCCACTTATGGAAATCAGGAGCAGGTTTAGAATCTTTATTGTCGTCCGCAGCCAGCAAAATGAACGGACTTAATACGACGAGAGCGACTAAAAACCAGCGGCGGCTTTGGTGACGTTCATATGCTTCCTTGCTCATCACAGCTCCACAGAGTTAGGCGTTGATGAATGATCATTGAATGTTTTATATCACGCTAAACGTGACGATCAATGCCGAGTGCAGAACTATCTCCTATCGATGACAGGTGGCTGGGGACAATCTGCATATCGTTCCTTTAGTTTTCAGCTGAACAGCATCATGCAGATCGCCCACAGAAGGTTGGACGTTCAAGTCATCAGCCACTCTGCCGACGAAAGCACGATTGAAGGAAGGCTACAAGACTGCGTGTTAACAAAGTACGCAAGTTCAACTTGCCGAGTATTGCTTAAAGGACTTGCTGGAAATCCTACACTCAAAGGGGTAATCTGTTTGGTGCGGGAAGTTACTATCTCTTTCATCTTCTTCTGGAGTTCATCCGATAGCGTTACGGTTCATGCTGGGAAGTCTTCTCGTCTGGTCCATCGTGCAAGGCAGCATGATGAATCCTTTTTTCAGTCTGAGTGGCTTTGATCAACCGGTGTCTTGTGCTTCCAAGTGACATTCAGTGACTACCAAGCTGCCCACAGAAATTGACCGACTCATTTCGCTGATAATTCTTAATAGTCGTACCACAAACCCCAGCCGACTTGCGACTCATGCACATCGTGGAAGGCAAATTGAGAACTGCCTCCGTCGTAGAAGTATGCCCCAGTTCGCAATATCCCGGCAGCGATTGATTCTCCACGCCAAGCCCAACCAGCTTGCAGAGCGACATTGCCACCGAAGTCGAGTTCTTCTCGCAGGTGGACATTTAATGCAACAAACGGTGCTCCATGAATCCGAGTGACTGTGGCTGGTCCGTAGTCAAAACCGAATTGGAATTCGAGTGGTTCTGAGACATCGACATTAAAGCCGTAACCAACCTCTCCATACAACCGAAGCTCTGGAGTTGGGTGATACGAGTAACCAAAATTGAAGACGTCGCGGACGAAATTGTCTCGTTCCAAGATCATGTTCGTCACGAGAAATTCATCACCAACATGCGCGCTGACATGATAGTAACCCATCTTAAAGGCATGAGGTCCATTGCGATAAGTAAGCGGCAAATCGAAGCGATAATCGGTCGCCTGCATGTCGAGACCGACATCCGGATCCTGTCGCAGATTCACTCCAACGAGTAAATCGAATTGCCAACCTTCCAAGCGATCACGTGAGCCAAAGCGTACGAACCCGATGCGTCCAGCTATTTCCGAATCAACCAGCGGACCATGGTCTTGATCTTCGATCAGCTTGACAGCCATACGAGGCTCCGCCGAACTCGCCCAATACGTTCCGTAGAGATTCCCTTGAGGCAGAAAAGTCCAACGCCAGTCGCTGCGATCTTGATAATGGTGAAGTTGCTGGAGAGGAGTCTCTTCCGTTGTTGGCAGCCAGGCGACCTGGGCGAATTTAGAAGGTTCCTCAGCCTCAATCGGTGTTGTCTCATTCAATGCAGTCTCTATCAATAACGGCTCGTCGGCACGCGCAGCGACTGCCGTCAGTTGTAGGACAACACCAAGAACAAGAATAGAGAACTGTCTGGACAAACGATTTTCTTTCAATCACTCCGCATTCTTTGGACTCTCTTGCGATGTCCAATTTCATTCAACATTCTAACTCGAAGATGACAACGGATTGATGCCAATTCTATGCCAGTGGTTCCTGCGTTGCCTTGCTGATCAATTCTGCCGAACAGGTCCGTGAGTCGCTAAGCGATTCAACCGTTTGATACACTACTCGTGTAACTATTACAAAAACCTGAACACTTCAGTTTCGGAGACACCCCCATGCTCCTGCGTTCAATTCTGACCTATTCACTTGTCTGCATAAGTAGCGTTTTGGCAGCTGATCGACCAACGAATCAAGATCCTCCAAACATCCTCTTCTGCATTGCCGACGACGCTTCTTACCCACATTTCGGTGCTT
>JABJMI010000138.1 GCA_018659505.1 Planctomicrobium sp. | reverse complement strand
GGCTATCGCGAGAGTTGGAACATCGTCTCCGAACGCTCCAAGGCAGATGATGTGGGCTTTATTGAAGACATCGTGCGGAATCTTGCAAAATATGAAAACGTAGATGCAAACAACTTCAGCGTGATGGGGGCATCAAATGGTGCGGCTCTGGTGAATCAACTAGCAATCGAATGCAGGTTGCCAAACATTCGAAATTACATCAGCGGCGTCAGTCCGCTAAGCGTCTGGCAGTTCGACGGTGAACATTTTAAAGCAAAAGGTGAGGACAACAATTACCACAAAGTTTCGAATCCGTTGACTGGTAAGCGTCTGCTGAACATCTCGGGCACTGACGATAAACTTGTTCCGTACCATGGCGGTCCATCAAAAGTGATTCCCGCCAAAGAAGGCAAGCTCGCGTTCGTCGCTGCCGAAGAGTCAACATTCTTTTGGGCGAAACAAATGGAGTACAAAGGAGAACAGTTGACCACGCCGACCAGCACACACGGCAACATGGAGTTCTTCAGCTACCTGAACGGCGATGTCGTTCACTGTAAAGTGAACAATGTTGGTCACGGTGCTACACACGAAATCAGCGACGAGTTGCTGCTTGAATTCTTAAAAGGCGGTTCCCAGTAGCAAGGAGCTTCGAGCTCTTTGGCGGTGCATTGCCGGAAGACGAAAATCTTGACGAGTTTGAGTACGGATTGAATGAATATATGAATCTTCAGTTACTACATGTTAAACCAGTGCAACCGTTGGCTCTGTGGATTTTTTTATTCTTAATCTCCAGTACTGGTCATGCATCTCAGCGACAGCCGAACATAGTCTTCTTTCTTGTTGATGACCTCGGTTGGCGAGATATCGGCTGCTATGGAAGTGAATTCTACGACACTCCCCATATTGACCGACTGGCTCAGGAAGGTATCAAGTTCACTCAGGCGTATGCAGCTTGTCATGTTTGTTCCCCAACGCGAGCGAGTATCATGACGGGGAAGTATCCGGCGAGATTGCATCTGACAGATTGGCTCCCAGGTCGCAAAGATTTCCCCTTTCAGAAGTTGAAGAATGCAAAGATCCATCAACAGCTACCGTTAGACGAAATCACAATTGCGGAGGTGTTGAAAAAGCATGGGTATCGCACAGCACATATTGGAAAGTGGCACTTGGGAGAAGATCCGTATGGACCTCTTCAACAAGGATTCGACATGCAGATCCCGCGATGGAATAAAGGCTGGCCGAAGGCAGGCTATCATGCGCCCTTTCAACTCGATGGTCTGCGTGATCAGCCGGGACAGTATCTGACTGATCGACTGACAGACGTCGCTGAAGAGTTTATCGAAACAAACAAAGACGATCCGTTTTTCTTGTATCTGTCTCACTTTGCGGTCCACGACCCGATCCAGGGTCGTGCGGATCTCGTAGCAAAGTACAAGGAGAAGTTGAAGAAGATTCCGGTCGTGAACGATCCATCTTTCATTCATGAAGGCAACCCGGATGATGTTTCACTAGTCACCAAAACAGGGGAGATTTCGCGTTTGAAGAAACCCGAAGTTCCTGTGATTAAGGTACTGCCAGATCGCACCGTTCAGATCAAGCAGAAACAGAATAATGTTCAATTCGCTGCGATGGTTGAAGCGATGGACGAAAGTCTTGGTCGAATCATGAGAAAACTTGATACGTTGGGGATTTCGGATGAGACGATCATCGTCTTCTTCTCCGACAACGGCGGAATGTCGGCAGCGAATTTTTTCAAACCAGATCGAGTCATCCCGTTTGATCAAATTGACCGAGCGTTTGCCACTTCCAATCTTCCGTTGCGAGGAGGGAAAGGTTGGCTCTACGAAGGGGGAATTCGAGTCCCGATGATCATCAAATGGCCAGGGCACGGAACCGCTGGCAGCACTCGCGAAGAACCTGTCATCAGTACTGACCTCTATCCTACCCTCCTTGAGATGGCAGGTCTGCCTATGAATGCGCATCGAACAATTGATGGCAAGAGTTTCGTAGCAGCACTGGAAGGTGAATCGTTCGAGCGTGGTCCGATCTATTGGCACTTCCCGCACTACAGTAACCATGGCATGCAAAGCCCCGGGGGAGCTATCCGAGACGGCGATTACAAGCTGCTGGAATACTTCGAAAAAAACACAGTGCAGCTCTTCAACATTCGCGAAGACATCCGCGAACAACAGGACTTGTCATCAACGCAGCCGACAAAGGTGAAGGAACTCAGATCGAAATTACATGACTGGAGACGTGAAGTCGATGCGCGTATGATGCCGGTGAATCTCCCAAATTCAATTGAATAATTATCAGAAGGATGATTGATGAAAACCCTGACCCGTCTGCTTATTGTACTTATCGCAAGTTCGGTCTTTATCCTTGACTGTCAGGCGCAATCATCGCCGACAAAAAAACAGCTCGAGATTTGGCTCAACCGGTTCCCAGCTGCTGATTCGAATGGCGATGGCGAGCTGACGAGCAAGGAAGCGAACGCATTTAGAACGAAGATGTTGGCGGGACGAGGTAACCAAGCACAGCAGCGAAGTTCAGGAAAAGGGGCACCCAGAGAATTCAAGGTCGACCCCGGTTGGGACTTACCACGGTTCCCCGATCATACGGTCAGCCATCTGAGTTCGGAAGAGATTAAGGCGATTTATGCCAAAGTGAAATCAGGTAACCAACCTGTTGTCGTTTCCTATCCTGAACCGCAAGGTCGTAATTTGCGAATTGTTGGCACGGGACATAGCTTCATGGCACCGGGCTATCGAACAATGCCGCAGATTTGCAAAGCAGCCGGAATCGAACCGATGCTCTACACGCACACTGGGGGCGGGATGACCGGAAGTGCTCGATACAAATGGGAGCAAGAAAACGGAATTTTTCAGTTCGATGGTGCTCCGGTTCCGAAGTTGCTCGCTTCCATCGCAAATGCCAACTGGGATGCGATGATGTTCGGACCTTACTTCAACGACAAGCCTGAATATTATGCTTGCTGGATCGACTTTTGTTTGCAACATCATCCTGATATGAAATTCTATCTTTCAGATGCTTGGCCTCAACTTTATCAACTGGGTGAGAATCCTAAGTCCGAAGCGTTCTTCACCGAAGAAGTGTTCGATCGCTTGGGGACTGAAAGACGGGCGATGTCCAACGTGACACTCGACGTACTTCGCAAAGCGTACCCCGGTAAAATCTTCGTACTGCCGACCTCCGATGCAATGGTTCTGGCAGCGAAAGTTTTCTGCGAGGTGAACTGCCAGGGATCGAAGGCGTCCACAAAGTGATCGGCAAAAAAGAACGCTCACTGTGGAAAGATCAGTTGGGACACATCGGACCCGGCTTCGAACGTCTGGAAGGCTACGTATTCTACGCAACGCTATACGGTGAATCGCCTGAACTTATTAAAGATGAAATTCACTTTGGTGGTGACACAAAGTTTCCAAGCCGTCAACTGGACAAGATGTTTCGTAAGATTGCCTGGCAAGCGGTCGTCGGTCATCCAAGCTCCGGGGTGAAAGACGAAAACGGAGATGGCCTGCGTGATGCAGGCAAGGCTACCGAGAATGAGTCGACGCCTGTGAATTAGCGAGTTGTGCAGAGCGATGGTCCGAACTTGAAATAAGGAACGTCTCTCTTGTGATGATGTGAAGCTCATTCTTCTCGGTTTTGATTTTTAGCAAGGCTCCTGTTGTAAGAATTTCCTTCCGAGAATTATTACGTAAAGTTAATAAAAACAGCCACTTGCGATTTTCACAAGTGGCTATTTCGGATGGAGGCGGCGGGAATTGAACCCGCGTCCTGTGAGTCCTGAAGTGGGGCTTCTACGTGTGTAGTCGTGCGTTTGGTCTTAGCTGCCTTTGCGATGTACGACAACCTCGCCGGCAGAGCGGTTCACAACGAATCTTACTTCAAGCGTAGTCAACAATGACTTGAAGCCAGTCTGAGTTTGTGACCGGTCTTCGAACTCCTCAGACAGGGATTTCTTGACCGGGGAAGCCTATTAGGCAACCATTGCAAAACTTTTAGGAGTTGCAGTTATTGTTTGATCAGCTTTTTACGTGGCCTGCCGATCAACCACGACACGCGACCTTCACCTGCGGCAAACCAGTCGAATCCGATCGCCCCCTTGGTAGAGATCTACATCTCTTTGAATGGATAAAGAATCTTATTCCATCTTCAGACCATTCTTTGGAGAAAGTATTCTCTGTGGAAATGGTAAGTGTGATTCCAGGCAAGTCAAGAGTCCATTTGTGAAATTCAATTCTCGGAAAGAACTACTTCGCAGTTTCGATATGTAAATCTCGGTGCCTGCGATGTTCATGTTCCCCAAATGTATGGTTCGAAATGTACTGTCTGTACGGATCGTTCCACATTTGTTGCCAACGACTTTGCTTATCTCAGGCGTATTTCTAACGAGGAACTCCCAGGTTGAGTTCTTGTCCTAGGATTGCGTGTCCAGTCAATAGAATCTGTGTTCAATATGGTACTCACATACCAATTCATCAGGGAGAATCAAGGTGATATCTGAAGACCCGTGGAGCCGTCCTGACCTCGAAGATTTACGGTCAGTCATGGAAAGTATTGGCAAAGCAGATGCGAGTCATGATCGCAGTGCCGAACGACTCGAACTATCGGTCCCAGCTGAGATCTCGACCCAGCGTGGGAATGTGATTTCCGCCATGACCAGGGAGATCAGCCGATATGGAATCGGGCTACTCCATAAAGGTTCCACACCGCTGGGTGAAGTGACGGTTCGCATGGCAAGTGACACAAAAGAGTTCGAATATCAAGTTCTTATGGAATGGTGCCGACCTTGCAACAATGGAATGTACATCAGTGGAGGACGCTTTCTTAGCCAGACCACTCCGAAGTAAGTTGGCTATTAGCGTTTAGCGGTTGGCAAATGAAGCAGCGGCGGGTGTTATAAATTCGGTTTAGAGGGAGTGACGGGAGCTTTCCAAGGTTGAACTCCTGTTGCTTTGATCTTTCGTTTGAAGACTTTGTCTCCGATGGTTACGTAGAGCGTATTGAAATCTTTGCCACCAAAAGTCACATTCGATAGCCAGGCTGCTTGTGGCTTATTCAAGATACAGTGAACTCTTCCTAATTGGTCGAGAATTTGAAGACCAACAGAAGTTGTCACGTAGATTCGACCTTCGGTATCGACTGCCATGCCATCTGAACCGCTCCGTGTAGAGCCGTCTGGTAGATGAAGGTGACCAAGCTCTTGTTTGTCGAACAGTTTACCCTCTGGTCCAATACGAAATGAATATGTGAATCGACTTTCGGTGTCGGAGAGAATCAGGAATGACTGATCTGGGGTTGTGACAACGCCGTTGGGGCGTGCAATTCCGACATCGACGATACTCGCTTCCCCTTCTGGTGTGAAATGCCAGACCTTCTTGTTGTTGTGGTCGGTAAAGTAGCCAGAGCCATTATTTAGGATGACCAAATCGTTGCTTTCAACATTCTTGCAAACAACTTCCATGCTTCCATCCATGGCATAGCGGACGATCTGTTTGTTTCCGTTTTGGCAAGCGTAGAGTTTTCCATCAGGACCGAAGGTTAAGCCATTGACTCCGGGAGATTTTTCAGCGAAGACTGATTGCTTCCCAGTTGCATCAAGCTTGTAAATCATGCCTTTGGGGATATCGGTGAAGAAGAGTTCTCCTGCGTCATTCGCAACTGGACCTTCTGTGAATCGATGACCGGAACTGACTTCCTGCCAATCTTCGCCCGGAATCAATAGATCAGTACGACGACCAGCTGTTGAGCCAGTCTTGATCGGTTCGGGGTAGTCGCTCCATAACCAGCGAAGAATGTCTGGCATGATCGCTGCGGAATGTTTCGAATTATGTCCTCCGCTTCCCCAGGCGTGGTTGACTTCGTAATTTGAAAACTTCAGTGCCGAGAGCATACTTTGATTGGCATTGAACCATTCACCTCCATAGAGATTGAGGTCGGCTGATCCATCTTGCAGAAAGACCCGCAAGGGCTTTGGCTCGAACTTTCTAATCAGAACTGGATAGCTGTCGCCGCCGCGTAAGCCAACGTATGTCCCGATTGTGCTGAGGACTCTGCGGAATTGATCGGGACGTTCCCAGGCAGCTGTAAAGGCACAGATCGCTCCTGAACTCGCTCCGCCGATCATTCGGTCATTTGGATGGTCACTCAGGTTGTAGTCCTTTTTCACCTCAGGAATGATCTCTTCAATTAGGAACCGAGCATAGCGATCTCCTAATCCATCGTATTCAAAACTTCGATTGAAGCGTGGCTGAGATTTATCATTTGGTGCTGGAACAACTCCCGGAGTGATAAAGATCCCGATCTGGATTGGGATCTCCTTTTTGTGGATGAGGTTGTCGAGAACCTGCGGAAGATTCCAACCTTTCGCGCGATTTAACCCATCTTGAACAATAAAAACACAGGCCGGTTTGTCTTGCTGATACTGCTTGGGAACATACAGCCAGTAGTTACGAACTGTTCCGGGGAAGATCTTACTTTTCCATTCAATTGGTCCAACAATCTCTCCTTTTGGAACGCCCTCTTGGTAACTTGAGTCCTTCGTGAGACTGTTTTCGTCCTGAGCAACCAAGACCTGACTGGTAATGATCCATGTCAGAAAAGCGATCAACAAAAGTCTGGGCATCAATTGAACCTGCAAAAGAAGTTTTCAGAATGAGTCATCGGAACATATCGATCAATCGCAATTGGTTCAACTCATCAGGGATTTTCTGTATTAATCACCTTGGTAGAACACTTGTTTCACACGGTTTATCCCGAATGGAAACGCGAGTGTTCTTACTTCTTGAAAACTGGATGTTCCGAACCGCTTGACCATGTTTAGCGCTGGGTCATAGAGTGTTCTCTTCATTGGCTTTATTTCTTTTTTATTCTTGCCAATATATTTACGAAGGAAGCGAATTGTGGTGGACGAAACCGACTTGCCCGCTGATTCTTCTCAAGAGGAACCTGCGGCAAACACCAGCGACGAAGTTGTGAATGATGAGACTGCTCAAAGCGGTACTGACGAGAAGATTGAACAGACTCCATTAGAAGCTCCAACAGATCAGCCAGCAACAACATTACCAGCACTGGAAAGCGACCCGCTTCCTGAGTGGGAGGAGTTGACGCCTGAATACTTTGAAGATGAGTGTGTTCGGGGAGATTTCATGCTGAGGTGGGCGACCATCCTCCTTGCGTTACTTCTGGGGACGGCATACATCACCGAGTCACCTGTCCTCGTGCAAGTTCGTACTGGTCAGTATCTCACCGAGAATGGATTTCTACCGCCTCGCACTGATCCTTTCGCTGTCGCGACCGAAGGTCAGTCATGGGTTAATTTGCATTGGCTCGCAGATTTCGTTATCGGAACCGTTCAAAGCCTGGGTGGCTTTTCTGCTCTGACAATTCTGACAGCGTTGAAACTTGGATTCAGTTTTTGGTTGCTTTCAAAAATTGGTTATAAAAATGTTTCACAATGGTGGGGAGCCATCTGTGCAGCAGTAGCAGTCGTTGCCGTTTTCCCAGCGATACAAGCTGGCGAGATGTCTGTCACGATCCTCGGCTTCTCGGTCTTACTTAGCCTACTTCATCAATGGCGAGAGAACCCGACCTCATCCAGCTTATGGGGCTTGCCGATCCTATTTGTCTTGTGGACAAATATGGACTCTAGAGCCTGGGTTGGACTCTGCTACTTCGCTCTCTTTCTCATCATGGATGCGCTCACGAAGAGAGTTTCGAAGCAGCAAATCATTATTGGGGTGACAGCACTGGTCGCTGGGGTTCTCGTTTCCCCTTGGCCGGGACAACAGATTTTCGGATATCAAAACATCCTTGCCGGAGCAGCACAAGCACAAGAAGAAGGACTCTCAGGGGCGCTCTTCCCACGTTATGCCTATGGAATGACTGCGCCAGAGTTTTGGGAGACTCCAGACGTCTTTCCAATTGCTGCGGTCGTCATGTTGGCTTTCGCTTTCGCAGCATTGTTTCTGAATGCGAGTCGACTCGACTGGAGCATGACCCTCGCCTGGGTGGGCGTGAACTGTCTCTCTCTATTTATGGGAGAACTGATTCCATACGTTGCGATCGTCAACTGCGTTGTGGCAACATTACAAGGGCAAGACTGGTATCGTCATCGCTTTAAGAACGATTTTACGATCACCGGATTTGGGGTTTTCTATGCACGTGCAGGACGCTTTGTGACAGTCGTCCTGTTCTTTGCTATTGCTTACACAGCTGCCAATGGTTTTCTCATGGGAGCACAAGGTCGTCGGGTTGGGATCGGACTGGGACTTGATCCACGCTTAGCAAATCGCCTCGAAAGCACAGAGCAAACTCTGTTGCCCGGAATCTATGGCGAGAAGGTTTTCAACGTCCGAGCTGATCAAGGTGATATGCTCATCTGGCTCAATAAGAAACCATATATTGATAGTCGAAACGGATTATTTATTAGCGGGAAGACGAATTATGCCGAGAAGCATCGAGCACTTAGAGCCAGTCTGTTCAAGCAGGGACCACTAGCAGGTGTCGCTGATGAAGGTATTGAAGAAGTTTCGTGGCAGGATGAATTCAAAGCATTGGAAATTCAATCGGTGATCGTTCGTTTGTGGGGAAGGAATCCGGCTTACTCTCCCTTCTTGGTACTCATCAGTTCGAGAAGCTGGCCATTGACAGGCTTTGGAGCAGCTGGAGGTGTTTTCACAAGAGGAGATGTCAACGATGAAAAACTCCTCGAACACCTCAAGGAATATAATGTGACCAACTTTGCGGTACAGGCTTATCGCATTAATGATAAAGAAAAAAAGATTTCGGATACGATTCAGACATGGCCTCGACCCGTTTCTTCTTACGACAAATGG
>JABJMI010000872.1 GCA_018659505.1 Planctomicrobium sp. | reverse complement strand
GATCCTGGGTGTTCAACAGCGACTGAATTTAGGGGATGAACTGGCTCAACTGATTCAAATAGCACAAGAGAATTACCATAGCGGGAAACTCAAAGAAGCAGTTGATCTCTTTCGCCGTGCTGCAGCAGTTGCTCATCGAGAACGAAAACAAGACTTAGCAGTCGAGTATGCTTTCACGGCCGGATCAATTGAAATTCAACAACAAAACTGGTCATCAGCGAGCTCTATTTTTAATGAAATCATCCAACTGTTCCCCAAGCACTCAAAGGCAAGCGATGCCGGCTTAATGAAAGCGTTTGCTTTTGGGCAAATCTATGTTCTACAACCAACTACTGAATCCCGCGTCAA
Organism: Planctomicrobium sp.; assembly: GCA_018659505.1. Lineage (GTDB taxonomy): Bacteria > Planctomycetota > Planctomycetia > Planctomycetales > Planctomycetaceae > Thalassoglobus. The sequence goes on along the minus strand of JABJMI010000872.1, from coordinate 3,209 downwards.
CTATGAAACTGCTTTGGAAGAAATTCGTAAGCAATTCACGGGAACATTATCCGCCACGGAAGCGACATGGATGTTAGCTGTTCATCAAGAGCAGCGTTTGCAATGGACCGATGCCATCGAACTCTATCGAGACATCAAGCCCGAACATCCCCGCTACGATGCTGCGATGCTGAGGATCGTTATTCTTTATGAAAAAATTCTTTCGAGACTGCGTTCAGTTGATGGTCCGGTTTTAGAGTGGGAAGACCAACTGGTCGAAGAGATCGTTCGAATTGAAAATCATTTCCCCAGTGGAAACGTGTTGCGCTCTTTGGAACAATGTCAAACCTCACTCATGGTTGCACAATTGCTTCTACAACATCGTGATCGCTGGTATGCCGTCGCAGATCAATGGCTGGAACGAGTCGCAAGAACAGTCGACTATCAACGTACTGAAGCGTCGATTAGCAACACGACAATTGATACGAATTGGTTACAAGTCGACCGTGCTGCAGCCCAACTGAGAATTGTTTCGTTGGCAGGGCAGGAGAATCTCCAACAAGCTCGCGAAATCTTAATTGAATTGCAAAAGACTGATCCGACAACCATGCTGGGGATTCTGCTCGGTCTGACTGAAATGACATCCAAAATTGATCGACGACATCAAGTCGAACTCGGACATTTACAACAGGAAGCTATCAACCGACTGAGCCAATCACGAGATCAATTGACTCAACAACAACAAGACTTGCTCGATGACTCTCACGCTGAAGCATATATCGCCATCGGTAACCTGCCGGAAGCTGCTGAGATCTATGAATCACTGATCCAGAAATCGCCCCGCAATGAACGTCTCATTCGCAAGGTCATAGCTGTCTTAATGAAACGCGGCAAGGCAGAAGATGTACTCAAAGCTCGCAAATGGTGGACAAGAGTAGAAAGCCTCCATGCAGCAGGCTCAGAAGAATGGATTGAATCACGTCTGGAGATTGCTAAGCTTGATCATCGTTTAGGAAAAACTGACGACGCTCGAAAATTACTGGGAGTAACGCTAGCTCTCTATCCGAAATTGGGGTCACCCGAATTGAAACAACACTTCGAAGAGTTTCTTTCAGAGATTAAGAAGGAGTAACATCAGCTTCTCTGACGTGACCATACCAGCTCGCGAGAGTTTCAGGTTTCACGCCCAAATGAGCGAGGGTCACAAAGCCCCAGTTACGAGCAGTTTGACGAATCACGCCGTTCTTTTCCCAACGTCTGGCACTGACCTTAATGCAATGGTCGCTGACGATGAGCTTGCCTTCTTTCTTTAATCGCTTGGAGAAGTAAAGATCTTCCATCAACGGCATCTCTGGAAAACCTCCAAGCTGCTCGAAGATCTCTCGCTTTAAGAAGAGTCCCTGATCACCATAAATCCAGCCAAGATTGCGGACCCTCCAGGCGTTTCCCTTTTCAATTGTCCGGTACTTCTTCGCTGGATGGTCGATCAGCTGTCTGAAACAGCCAGCGACGACACCTTTCTTCGACAAACATTCTTCAACAGCGTTGGCAAACTCCGGCAGCAATTCACAATCTGCATGCAGGAAGAGTAATATCTCTCCGGTTGCTTGATTTGCTCCAGCGTTCTGTTGAACTGCTCGTCCCAGTTTCGATTCGATAACGATGTCCGCATGTTTTGCTTTGGCAATAGTCTGGTCGGTACTACCACCATCGACTACGATCACTTCACAGTGATCGGCTGCCTTCGTTTTCTCAATAACCGACTGGATATTCTGCTCTTCATTGTATGTCGGAATGATGACAGAGATCGCCGGAATTGCCATCTTTCATTCACCTTTGTGTGATACTGAGTCGAGTTGATCGCGCGGTTCGACCATGCGGAAAGTCAATGCTCCACCAATTAGCACTAGAATACTGACACCGATGAACGGGATCTGATACGGGATCGTATCGATGAGATATCCCACGAATGGAGCGAACACAAACGGCGCAGCGAAGATGATTTTCATTGTGCTTAAGTAGTGTGGATGTTGATCTTCTTCGACTAGCTCAAGTGTGTAATTCAGAATCGTTCTCATGATCACGGGCGTTAGACCGAGGAGAACGAACGTCAGCCAGTACCATTCATGGGCATTCTCAAGATAACCACTGGCAAAAAAGACCGCCAGCAGCGGAGTCAAGGAGACGATGAAGATGCCGACACGAATAGCCAATCGATTTCCGTACAGATCGGCAATTCTGCCGAGGATCGGACTATAAAATCCTACACTGATATTCTGAGCAATCACCCAATAAATGAGGTCAGTGGCGTCTGTCCCAATTCTCTCTCGTCCTAACCATTGGTAATGCGGAAAGACGAGCAGCGAGGAAATAAACAGCATGGCAACATACGCTGCCTTACGGAAGGAACGATCATGCCAAAATATCTTCCAGGCAATAGTGAATGGTTCAACAATTCTAATCTTCGGTATTTCTCGATCTGCGTCACGATGTTCGATGCAGAATAGAGCCACCAGTCCTGCAACGAAAAAAGCGGAACCGTTAAAAAGGAAGACCCAGGTGAAGCCATCGTAGTTCGGTTGAGAGATCCATGAGTCAAGCCAAACCAACGCGGTCGTCACTGCGAAGATTGATCCAACAGTTCCACCGATTCCTAATAGAAATCCTCGGCGATTCGGTCGAACAAGTTTCCCTTGAAGTGTGCCAAATACAAGTTGATTCAGCCCTGTGGCTGAGAAGAACACAAAATACAACACCAGAAAGAAGGGAGTCATCCACCAAATACTGCGATCTTCTAACCGGCTCCAAACGAACGAGAGTAATAAAAAAGGCAACGCCATTGCGATGGCGGTGAAGAACAATGGGAATTTCTTGAGTGGCTGAGAACGTAAGCGGTCAGCGTACATCAGCGGAGGGACACTTTGCCCAACGCGACTTAAAATGGGAAGTAAACCACGCACCCACCCCGCACCTGAGATGGCATCAACCACATACGGCATAATGACGCTCTCGGTCTTGAAGATCCAACCGACGCGCAGCACCACATTCTGAATCGCAAGTGTCCAGAGATTATGAGTCTCCGGAGACTTCTCAAGTTGACCATCTGCCGACTGATCAACATCCTCCATGACAAATACCTGATCTATTTATAACGTGTTATCTATTCCCCTTGCTTATAATGCTTCAAGCAGAGAGATAACAGGCAAAGAAAAAAGCGACATGAAATTCAT
>JABJMI010000914.1 GCA_018659505.1 Planctomicrobium sp. | reverse complement strand
GATCTTGAAATCAGAATAAACAAATTTTCTGCACTATATAAATAACTCTGTTAAAACCCTCTGAAACCCATCGCTCAATTCAATTCAAATCACAGATGACTAAGTTTCAATTAAACACGAAGACAGAATTAGGCTGGTAAATCAGCAACCGATTGTCGCGAATTAAGAATCGTCCTAAACTAAACTAGCTGTTCAATTGCCGAACTTCATTCTCTGAAAACTTATCATCACGACAAGACGGTCTTCACATGCACGATCATCTCTCCTCAAATACTACCTGGTTCAGTCGCTACACTCATTGGAATTCGTTGGTTTTGTATTGCGTAATGCTTTTGGGCTGGTTGGGAGTGAGTTCCACTGTTTTTGCAAGTGAGAATGAAGCATCGAAACCCAATGTCCTGTTCATTGCGATTGATGACCTGCGACCTGAGTTAGGTTGTTACGGAGTCAAGGAGATTAAAACTCCGAATATGGATGCACTCGCAGACAGTGGAGTCACGTTTAATCGAGCCTATTGTCAACTCGCAGTTTGTAACCCGTCACGCGTGAGTCTTCTAACTGGGCTTCGTCCTGATTCATCACAAGTCTGGGACTTGGTGACAAGATTCCGCGACACAGTTCCTGATGTTGTCACTCTACCCGGACAGTTTAAGAAACATGGATACCAGGCAGTTTCGTTTGGAAAGATCTTCCATAATCCTTGGCCTGACAACAAGTCATGGAGTGAAACACATCAATGGCCAAAGAAGAGTTCGCTTTGGTCGAGCGATGCCAAACAGCGTCTCGCCAAGTTCAAAGAAAAGATGCGAGCTGAAGGTAAGCCTGAAAAGGCAATTCAACGAATACGTGCACAAGCTACCGAAATTGTTGACATCCCTGATGACCAACATATCGATGGAGCGATCGCAGGTCAGACTCTCGCTGCGATGCGAAGATTAGCGAAACAAGATCAGCCGTTTTTCTTAGCAGCTGGTTTTGTTCGACCTCATTTGCCGTTCGTTGTACCACGAAAGTATTGGGAACTTTATGACGCCGATGCGATCCCTGTTTCCTCGAATCCACTGATTCCAAAGCAGTCTCCAGGCTTCGCCATGAACACCATGTACGAGCTTCGGGATTATATGGACTTCGCTGGGACGCCATCACCACACCAAGGCTCGCTCTCTGAAGCAGAGCAACGTCGATTGAAACATGGTTACTACGCTTCGGTCAGTTTTGTGGATGCTTTGGTGGGGAGGTTGCTTGACGAACTTGATTCACTTGAACTGGTCGACAATACGATCGTGGTGTTATGGGGAGACCACGGCTGGAAACTTGGAGAACATAACAGTTGGTGCAAACAGACCAACTACGAAATCGATGCGCGCGTCCCATTAATCATTCGCGTACCAGGTGCAAAGTCAAATGGGAAAACTACCGATGCCTTGGTTGAGTTTATCGACGTCTATCCGACACTCTGTGACCTTGCGGGCTTACCACTTCCAGAACATCTGGAAGGTAAGAGCATGACGTCGCTGTTGTCAAATTCTAACCAGAGTTTCAAAGAAGCTGCATTCAGCCAATTCCGTCGTCAAAATGGCAAGGTTCCACTCATGGGATATGCAATGCGTACTGAACGCCATCGCTACATAGAGTGGCAAGATCGCCGAACTCGCAAGGTTGTTGCCACCGAGTTATATGATCACGAGAATGATTCTGAAGAAAACATCAACATTGCAGACCAACCTACCAACGCGACTTTGTTGGCTGAGTTGAGTCGTCAGATGTGGACGACGTTGCCCACACCGCCAGACTTTGCGCCTCCGAAATCTCAGCGTCCTCTAATTACATTCCAGAATCGCGGCGATGTTCAGCTGACGCTCTTCTGGATAACTCCAAACGGCGAAGAGAAGAAGAGTGGCATCATTCAACCACATTCGCAAATATTGCGAAACACCACGTTCGGTCATCGCTTCAGAGTCAAGGGACCGAACGGAATCAATAAAACGTTTGAAGTGAAGAAGCAACGTCAGTCGTTCGAGATCAAGCCCAAACTAACCACATCTAAAACCTCAAAGAGACGACGCCCCAACATCGTATTCTGTATGGCGGATGACTGGTCTTGGCCACATGCCGGAAAACTCGGTGATCCGGTTGTTAAGACGCCGAACTTTGATCGCGTAGCGCGCGAAGGTGTCCTCTTTGAGAACGCGTTTGTATCGACACCGTCCTGTACACCCAGTCGACTCAGCATTCTTACCGGTCAACATCACTGGCGACTTCGAGAAGGAGACAGCCTCGGTGGTTCGCTGCGGGAAGAGTACCCCGTCTACACCGAGTTGTTACAAAAAGCAGGATACCGAATAGGTCGCTTC
>JABJMI010000274.1 GCA_018659505.1 Planctomicrobium sp. | reverse complement strand
GACCAGCAGCACCACCGCCACGTACAGGCTCGGTAATGCCTGTTGATCTTTCGATGTCTTCAGTGCTGATCTTCATGACACCGCGGGCACTGTTTGAAAGAAGCAAAAAGTTCTTGCCACCTTTCTCATACACGATCATATCTAGTGGACGGTTACGATTCCCAAGTTCTGCGATCGTTGTCCCGGTTACCTTTCCAGAAGACTCAACTGCGGAAACAGGGAACTTCACAAGTGGAGTACAAACAAAGCCAGCGAGCAGATTGGCCTCTCCATTGATGATGAATGGAACAAATGTGCGAATCGCTGAGTAGTCTTCGCTTTTGCCATGAGCAGCGTGGTAGATTTCCAAACCAGCGCCTTTGTCGGCATTGTTAAAAGGAAAGACCATAGTGGTCACGCCGGAAGGAGAGTCTCCCTTTCGTAACCCTGAGACAATCACATCACTATCGACCCAGGCAATATCGGTGATAGAATCATCTCGCAAGTTGCGTCGTCGACGCCCTTGTCCGACAACGGCATCATCGGGAGCGGAAGTCAAAACCTTCTTAGAGAACGCAATGTCTTTCAGAGGAACTTTAGAGACTTCGCCACCGCTTACACGAACAAGTGCCGGACCTGATCCTTTGACTGTCACAAGAAAGAAGACATTGCCGGTTGCAGGGCTGACTGCCATGTCGGCAATCGTTGCTTCACCTTTCAGCTTTTGATTGATGGCTTCGTTGACACCATCAATCTGAGGAGCCGCTTCGGCAGCGTTCCCTTTCTTTTCACCAGTTTGAATGGCGTAAACGGTGGCAGCTTTTGGGTCACCAATGAAGAGAATTCCATCCGGTCCGAATGTCATCGGTCCTGCCGACTTCAATTCGGGAGTCCCTTTAGTGAGACCGTAAATATCAGCTGCAATGGCTTGTGAGCAAACAAGTAGAGAGAGAGTGACTCCCAAGAGAGAGCGTTTCATTTGGTTATCCTATTTTATTGAACAGATAAGCTCCGCGCAAAATTGATCATACCTTTGTCATGATGTATTTCTCAACAATAGCCGATTAAGAATACCGAATCAGTAAAGGACGAACAGCGTAAAAAAAGCCCGAACCTTTAAAGGTTCGGGCTTTATATTGATCTTTCACAGTCGTAATCACGAGAATTTCTTACTTTCCGAAATCGCCAGGATTCCCGAAGAGTCCGCCACCGTCTGAAGAGCCTGTCCCTCCCTTGAGTGGTCCTTTGCGAGTCCGTTCGTATTTCGGAAGATCCGGTTCTTCGGGCTTTTCGACAGGTTCTGGTTTTGCCTTCAACGCTTTCATTGACAGGCTAATTCGCTTCTTGCTCGGGTTGACTTCAAGAACCTGAACTTCAATGACGTCACCGGCATTGAGAACTTCGGTAACACGTTTAACGCGGCGGTGTTCGAGTTCGCTGATATGGACAAGACCTTCAATGCCTGGTTCAAGTTCAACGAACGCACCAAAGGTTTCGGTCTTAGTGACACGACCACTAACGGTCGCACCTTTTTCGTATTTCGATTCCGCAACCTTCCAGGGGTTCTGAGTCAGTTGCCGCATCCCGAGGCTGATCTTTCCTTTTTCCTGATCGATGCTCAGAACCTTGACTTCGATCTCCTGCCCTTCGGTAATGATCTCTGAAGGATGCCCGATTCGTACCCAACTCATTTGCGAAATTGGCAAGAAACCATCTGTTCCGCCGAGGTCGATGAAGGCACCATATTCTTTGATTGTTTTGACAGTTCCGGTGCGTACTTGATCCGGCTTCAACTCTTCCATCAGTTGTTTCTTTGCGTCAGCACGTCTTGCGTTTAAGACTTTACGACGACTGAGGACAAGGTTTTTCTTAGCTGGCTTGAGTTCTGTAATCTCAGCGGTCACTTTTTTGCCAACGAAAACTTCCATATCTTCAACGAAAGCAGAATCGATCTGGCTGGCAGGAATGAAACCTCGCAAGCTGCCGACAGTCACTTCGAGACCACCTTTGTTAGTCTTCTTGACCATGCACTCGACCATTTGCCCTTTGGAGAGATAGTCCCAGTCAGCACTTTGCACGACAGCGACTTTACCACCAGGGATACGAGTGAGAATCAATCCTTCTTCTTCCTGGATCTGATCGAAAAGCACTTCAATAGTTGCACCTGGCTCTGGAATTTTCCCCTGCTCAAACTGTCGTAGTGCGGTGACACCACTTAATCGCATTCCAAAATCTAAAAAGACATTGTCGCCGCTAATCGATTGCACGACACCCGAGAGCTTATGCCCTGGTTCCAGATCCTCAGGATCGAGATTCGATTGCGATACAGTCTCGGCATCAGCATTTTCTGATCCACCGCCAGCTATCGCTTCTTCAATAGCGGCTTCGATGGAAGCATCGACAACTTCCTTCGTTGGGATTTGAGTTTCTTTCGCCTCTTCACTCGAAGAAAACTCGGCAGCTGGTTCATTTCCTCCAACTCCGGTGATCGCTTTCGCGACTTCTGCTTCGATTTCTTCGTCTGTCGCAGAAGGCATTTCAACCGGACCACTCGAAACTGGCGCCACTTCTCCAACTTCTCCACCAATCGATGGAACGGGTCGTGAATCTTCCGGAGCGGTATCTGGCTTCAATTGAACTTTAGGCTTCTCGGTTTGCTCTGTCGCAGTCGCTTCGTTTGCAGTCACTGCTGCTGCAATTGCTTCTTCGGCTTGAGCACTCACTTCAGCGGCAGAAGTTTGTTCTGGTTCAGGAGTGTTCGCGATGCCAGAGCCTGAAGTGCCAGAACCTGGTGTTTCAGGGCTGTCCTCTGCAGAGTTCGCTGGCTCAGGTGATTCAACTATTGCCGCAGGTTCCACTGCAGGATTAGGAGTTTGATTTTGTGTCGACGCTTCAGCCTGTTGTGCCTCATCTTGAGGGGCACTGTTCTCGCTACTCATTCCGTAAACCTAAAAAAACGAAAAAGACATGAGGAGGTGATATGACTATGCAACAATTTCGTTGCAACCCGATCTGGCCCGACTCCTCGGCTCAGGCCATCCTGACGACAAATTCGTCATAGATATGATCAACGTCGTGATTGTCAGTCATTTGACCAGTGGAACGCAAGTGATTGGAAGCAATCGATGTTGAATTTCACAGATCAATTGGCTGGATTGAAGTCGCTTTATACCGACATTCCTGAATTTCGCAAACATAGTGGATTTCCCAGGCGATGCCACAACATCTCATGCCCGCAGGAATTGCCTATTCAGAACAGTTTCTTCGAGCAAGTTCGCTTTCCTGGTGTATCTTTCTGACATCATTCCAAATGTCGTGCCATGTTTCATGATGAAATGAGGCTCAGTCAGAGTCTGTATTATTCGTATTAAGTCAAAGCGGGAGTTCAAGAATGTCAGCGAAGTTATCGACCTGCCTCGTCACGGGCGGTGCAGGATTCATAGGATCGCACATTGCCACACGACTCGTCGAGCAGGGTAGCAATGTGCGAATTCTAGATAACTTATCAACTGGGCATCTACGAAACATTGAACATCTGGGAACCGATGTTGAATTCATCAAGGGCGATGTCAGCAATGCCAAGGTGGTTCGCGAAGCAGTGGCAGGAATTGACACCGTCTTCCATCAGGCTGCATTGCCTTCTGTTCCATTAAGTATTGACGATCCAATTGCGACTCATGAAGCATGCGTGACCGGAGCGGTGAATGTATTGAACGAAAGCCGTCTCGCCGGTGTTCGCAGAGTTGTCTACGCCGGATCAAGTAGTGCTTACGGTGACAATCCAGACATGCCCAAACGCGAGTCGATGACTCCCGAAGTTCTCTCACCATATGCGGCTGCCAAACTTGCCACAGAGTATTACTGCGAAGCATTTTCTCATTCCTACGATATGGAAGTCGTTCGCCTGCGGTACTTCAATGTCTTCGGACCAAGACAAGATCCGAAAAGTCCTTATTCAGCAGTCATTCCATTGTTCGCTGCGGCACTGCTCGAAGGTCGAACCCCGCGAATCTACGGAACAGGAGAGCAATCGCGAGATTTTGTCTACGTCGGAAATGTCGCCAAAGCAAACCTGTTGGCAGCGACCGTCCCCGGAATTTCAGGACAAGTTTACAACGTCGCTTCGGGACTTTCGATTACCGTCTTAGACCTCTTACATGCGATCTGTCGTCATTTAGGGAAGCCGTTCACTCCAGAGTTTCATCCTCCACGTCAGGGTGATGTTTTACATTCGTGGGCGGAAGTTTCTCGTCTCAAAAAAGAACTTGGGTACGAGTCTGAGTTCTCTTTCGAGGAAGGTCTGAAGGAAACTCTCGACTTTTATTGTGCCTCAGTCGCAGACACTGAAAAATCGTCCGTCTAATAAAGCTCATCCAGCCATTCAACTTGCTTTAGATTGTTCTACGGTCCCCTAGGAGTAGCAGAGTGTCGTCTACAGAACCAAAACAGAATTCGGAAGCAGAGTTTGACTTCGCACCGTTTGGATTCATGAGTGGAAGTTCCAACGCATCACGGGCGACCATTGATGTCACTAAGTTTTTGTTTTCAATCTGGAAGCCTCTCATCCTGGGCGGCTGCCTGGGAGGCTTGGCAGGCATCGGCGTCTACCTCTATCTCGGTCCAGTCTATTCTGCGAACACTCAAGTTCTGGTGTCTAAGAAAGCTTCCGTACCGATCAACGATGGTGAAGCGAACCGGTTCGGTATTCTTAAAAGCCACGCCAATCATTTCGACGAATGGAACGGCGCTACCACCTCAAAGTCGCTATGAAGTTGAACTCTCTGGT
>JABJMI010000129.1 GCA_018659505.1 Planctomicrobium sp. | reverse complement strand
TCCTTGAATGTGCCAGGTTCGCTTTCATCGGCGTTGCAAATGACGTACTTCGTCTCGGCTGGTTCTTTCGAAACGAGTTCCCATTTCAATCCGGTCGGAAAGCCGGCACCTCCACGACCTGTGAGATTGGTCCCTTTGAGACGTTTGATGCATGTCTGTGCAATTTCTAAGGCGGATTCGCTTAGTCGCTTGACGGTTGAGTAATGATCATTCGTGTCATCATAGATGTCACAAACCCAGTCTGGCGTTGGATCATCTGCCCCCTGTGACTGATTCCCGGCTATAATTTCGCGAACCTCATTTCGATGAGACAAATTGACCGGTGCGGTCGGTGCATCATTGATCGCCAGTGCTGGTGCAGCATCACAACGCCCAAGACAGGAGACCTCTCTGACTTCGTAATCGAGATTCTTCTGGTCTAATTCATCAATTAATGATTGCCTCGCATTTGCGTCTTCGGCAATCGCGCAGCAGGCATCTCGACAGATATCGATTGTGTACTTTTTCGGTGCTGTTCGACGAAAGGCAGGGTAGAACGAAACTAACTCTTCAAGACGATACAACGGAATCTTCTGCTCTCTCGACAGATCACGCAAAAGAGTATCACTTAGAAAACCGTGTTCGTGCTGCAACTCCATTAACTCTCTGAGGAGCTTCACTTACTTTTCTCCAATACAAAATAGATGCTTGACTCCACGGAAGTAGAAACGTCCATCAGCAATTGCTGGTGAGGCTCGGCACTCTTCACCAAGACCATTAACAGTAAGAATATCTGGTTCCTTTCCGGGGCGAATGACAGTTGTTCGTCCGTCGTCATCAAGGAAGTAGACCAATCCGTCAGCGGCGACGAGCGATGTACTAAAGTGCCTGCCGAGTCTCGCTCGCCAAAGACGTTCCCCCGTTTTCGTATCGAAGCAGTTCCCGATTCCGTGATCGTCTGCGACGAACAGATAGTTCCCAACCAGAACTGGAGAAGGGACATAGCACTTCGCGTTTGTCTCGTGCCAGGCTACATGAGTGTCAGTGACATTCCCTGAACCAGTCGGATCAATTGCCATCACATGATACGTCGGGAAGCCAGCGGAGAGATAAAATTTCTCATTGTCATATACCATGGAAGCCACGAATTGCTCAGTCGGTCCATCAATGCGCCAATGTTCTTCGCCAGTATTTGGGTCATAGCTCGCAACATGGTGACTGCCAGAGAGAACCATTTGTGTGCGCCCATCAATCTCACGAATGATCGGAGTCACGTAACTTCGCGTATCGTGATCACGTTCTTTTTTCCAGAGCAGCTGTCCAGTTTCTTTGTTTAAAGCTGCGATGTAAGAGTCTCCATCATGATCACCGTTGATGATCACTTTGTCTTTATACAGTACCGGGCAGCTACAAAACCCGTGGACGCTGACGAACCCTCCTGGTTTCGCTTTCCACATGGCACGACCATTGAAGTCGTATGCTGCGACAACAATCTCACCTGCTGTCACTGGTCTTGCCTTGCCGACATTTTTGGCATCGACAGTTGTTCCATCGACTTCGAGGAAAGCGACATAGACCAGTTTGCCATCAGACACCGGCGTGCCTGATGAGTGACTATTGAATTTGTGCAATGTTTCCAGCGGTGCAGTGACCACCGTTTGCTGCCAGAGAATTTTTCCTGACTGAGTGCTCAGGCACATGAGGACTCGTTCTTGAGAATCAGGCAGGCAAGTTGTGACGAAAATACGATCTCCCCAAACGATGGGTGAAGAATACCCTTCGCCGGGCAACGGAACTTTCCAGACCAGATTCTTATCAACTCCATCCCATTCCAAGGGAAGATCTTTCTCAGAGCTAATTCCATCTCCAGTTGGTCCGCGCCAACCTGGCCAGTTCTCTGCATTAGCACTGATCGTACCGATAGAAATGAAGAGTAAGCAGACTGCTATTTGTTCTCGAAACAACACAAAATTTCCTTATACCAAGGGTTGAACTCTGTCTGCTTAAACGAATTGCGACCAAACTAATCCACCAATCCCGACTACGAATAAAACCATAGCAGCCCCACAGCCGGCTTTCGCTGTCTGCATTGATTCGGGATCATCTTTTATAAGTTGAGAAGTCAGCTCTTCCACAAATTCTTTTGACTCCTTGAGACCAGCTCCGGTCACATCGCGGAAGATTTTGATCGCTTGGATCTTATTTCCTTGTCGAATCGAATCGAGAATTTCCTGTCGTTGTTCATCGGTAAGATCAGACATATGAATTCCTGTGACAAAAGAGTTCGGTGATTAGGGAGTCAATCGAAAGCTGAAACGACGTCGTACGCCCTTTCAGCAAGCATGGAAACTATTCTTCAAAAGGTTCCGGCAAAATTGGCATAGGAGGAAGGTTACCGGAATTGGACTCAGGAGCTTTAGGCTCTTCGGTCCCCTCTGGAGTTTTCATCTCTACTGGTGTTTGATTCTCTTCCTCAACTCCTTCAGGAGTAAACATGTCACCCCAGATGGGGATCCGCGCACTCGGTGGTTCAAGTTCGTACTCTTCTCCGGTCAACAGAGCTAAGTAGAGAACGACTAAACTTCTCAAAGAGTATTCGGGATGACCTTCGTAGATTTCTTCCAAGGTTGTTTTCGCAAGTTTAAGATCACCTTGATCGAGCAAGACTATTGCCTGTTGTAATTTTGTATTCGCCCAACGTTCAGGGAACTCAAGGAGAGCGCTGTAGTGCGTCCTGGATGTCAAGCCGGGCCAGATGTCCATCGTAGGAAGTGGATTCGCAGAAGCTGGAGGCTGAATCATCAAGGCTTGTATATTTTGCTTATTCAGGGATTCAGCCATTTCGCCCAAAAGTTCAACCGGTCGTGAGCGGACATTGGCGACAAGGTTGGCGATCGAGACTGAAACTTTCCATTGCTCCAGTAACGATGGAGCTTGAATAGCCATTTGTTCCATGACTGGCTGCATTCCTTCGAGTTGTTCCCAGGCTTCTTCATTCCTACCGTTTGTTAAGAGTAAAGAAGCATACATCAACTGCAAACGAGGATCTTTGGCGATCTCCGTTCGGTCTTCTTCAAGAATTGAAATCGCCATCACCGGGCAGCGACCATTGAGTGCGATGCCTGCAAGTTGCGGAATGGGAAGCTTTTCCGCTCTTGCATCCTCAACTTGTTTTTTGACTTGAGAAACCAATGTCTCAATTTCATCCAAGACTTCCGGTGCTTCTTCTTGTGCCTCTTCGTCACTATCGTCTGCAACGGTAATTGACGTTCCCGTTTTCTTGGCGTAGAGCCTCGCGATATTTTGAGCACCATCGAGATTCTGTTGTCCTAGGAGTGCGACAAACAGTCTCCGTAAATCATCTGGGGCTTGACCGCTCGCTTGAGCAGCTTGAAATGTTCGGCAAAGAGCTTGTTGCGAACGCAATTGAAGCGAATAATTCTGTCCATTGGCCGAGGCAAATCGTTGTTCCGCCTGTTGAAGCAACGTCTGAGCATCAACAAAAACGCGATAGGCATCGGCATTATCAGGAGCGAGGTTTAATCCTTCTGCAGCTGAGCGAGTCGCAAGAGTCGCCAGCCCCATTAACTGATCGATTTGCAGAGCCTGTTGCAGGCGGAT
>JABJMI010000498.1 GCA_018659505.1 Planctomicrobium sp. | reverse complement strand
TTTCAGACTTTCAGACTTTCCAGACAGTGTAGAAGATTTGATACTTGAATCTTCGTAAGTGGTAATGCCTTCCATTTCCCACTCAACGCTCTCTTTACCAGAGCTAATTTTCGCTTCGCCTGCATACTCCTTACTCCAACCATCGGTTGAAATCCCACTTCCACCTCCTACTCCACCAGAACTCATTGTGGTCCCCGCGAGACCGAAGTTCATCGCTCCGCTCGAATCACCCGCGACACGCCCGCTGCCGCTATTGAATTCGATTCCATCATCTAGTGAAGCGCCTGGAAGTTCTAAGTCACTAAGAATGGCTGCATTCAAATCCCCTAGTTGAGCTTGATCTTGCCCTGCTGCCATCGTACTGGAACCTTTCATCCTGTAGAAAGAATTTTTTGACTCCCCAGTTTGCGTTGGAATATCCGTAAACATCCATGTTGTATTTCCATTGCTAATTCCTTGCGTCACCCCGCTGTCCTTAGGTTCTTTGGTTGTACGAACCGTTTCATAGAAGCGACGACCAGCTTCTACCGGATTGGAATTATCTTGAGCTAATAAGGATTCTTCAGAGATATCCTGGAGTGCTCCTAAGAGAAGCGAGTCAGCATCAACAACCTCGGTCTGCAAGCGTATGGCTGCAATTTGTGGAACGCTGAGTTCACCGGAAATTTCACCTCCTGGTGTCGCAGACGGTTCTCCATCTTGTGTCGCTGACTGATCCCCATTCCCGGAGATCGGAGCAGTCATTGGGGCATCGGCAAGACTTTTGCCGTATCGTTCAACGACTCCCCATTCGGTAGAATCCCCAAAACCATCGGTATCCATTGGGGCATTGGCAAGGTGTTCTCGGTATCGGTCGAAGCCTTTATATTTTTCAATAACCGCAAGATCATCAGCAGCCTGCAGTGTTGATGTTTCGAAATTATCAACCACCGATGGTGAGGAAATCTGCTCTTCCGCTGAACTGGCTGAGAGTGAAAAAGAAAGGTTATCAGGAAGTTGCGTGGTGCCATTCGCAGGCAAGAATTCAACATCGTCCTTTAAGTAATAGCTACTCGGAAGTGGTGACTTGAAATCCAATGTGCTCTTCAGCGATGAAAGAGCAGAGTCAGAAGCTTTGCTATCTCCATTTTCATCCCATCGGGTTGGTGACTCTTCCAGCTGTAAAAAGACCCTTCCGGTGGTGTCGACCAAGTTTAAATCAGCCCCCTCTCGAAAAGCTACTGGGAGAGCATCGTTGGCATGACGAGTCGAGAATGACTGCACAGACAACACGCCGAAGAATCCGGCGATACAAAGGACGGCAGTCAGCATAGCGGGATTCCAATGGAATCTACGCTTTTTAGCGCTGTGGAGATGATCAGATTGATCGACATCCGGAACCGCAACCTGAACGGTTGCCTCTCCACGAATCACAGCCAGCACGGCGTTGCGTCTTTCCGAGGGTAACTTCCAGTCCTCGCCTGGCTCGACGAATTCACCTTTTCCAACCTCTTCCAGACGCCCATGCACGCTTTGCATTCGCGATTGAAAGGCAGCCAGTTCTGGTCGCTGATCGATGAGGCGTTTCAGCTCTTCGGACTCGAATTCAGATGCTTCGCCGAGCACGAGCGCGACGATTCGAGCTTCGAGTTCTGGTTCAATCGATGGATATTGTGATTCTTCGTTCATGGCTTTTCATCGAAACCGAGTTTGCGCAGTTTGTCTGCAAGTTCTTTCAAAATATGGTGTAAGCGGTAACCAATGTTGCCGACATTCAGTCCTGTCTCGGAACTAATTTCGCGATACTTGAGGTTGCTGAAATATTTCAATTTCACCAATTGACGATCAGATTCATCAAGTTCTTCAAGCATCTTCCGCAAGGCAGCGATGGATTCCATCTGTACGAGTGAATCATCAGGCGGCTCACCTTCTGCAACTGAAGATTGAAAAGTTTCCTCTTCGGAATTCAGAGATTCTCATTTGCTGTTCCGGAGATGGTCGTACGCCCGATTGCGGACGCAACGATAAATCCAGGCTTTGGGAGAATCGACTTCATCCCACCGTGTATGAAGTTGCAAAAAGACTTCCTGCACGATTTCCTCAGCGACCGCACGGCGACCAACCAACGAAAACGCATAACGCAGCAGAGAAGTCTCCTCGGAATCGAACAAACCCTGAAGCGTGAGTTCACTCACGTCATTGATGCCAGAACCATTGACTCGGGGAGTCGATTTCAACATAAGTTTCATTTGCGGCGTCTGGCTATTCGATTCACGACCAACACATCCTCTCTAAGATTAAGACTCTTAAGGATACGCTTTGTTAGACAATTTTTGGAATTATTCGAAAATTCGTAATATTTCAACAGAATGAACTCTTAACATTTCGAACTCATGAACTCTGTCATGCCGATAATGCAGCATTAGCCACAAAGGACTCAGAGGTCACTGAGAAAAAGTCGAGGACGAATT
>JABJMI010000490.1 GCA_018659505.1 Planctomicrobium sp. | reverse complement strand
CTTCAACACGATGGCTCAAGAACGATTGCAAAAACAGGTCGTTCTCCTACGTGCAATGGCTCACGCCGGTTTGCGAAAGCAAGTTTGGGAGCACGTTGTCGCCCAATCTGCACAACAAGATATCCAACTGCGAGAATTACTGAACGAGACAACACTGCCCGGCTTAGGGATTGTTCTCGCTGATCTTAATCTAGAAAACGAATTGAAACAACAGATTCTGAAGTCACAGGAACGAAGAATCGAAATCGATGTCGTTGATCGCGGGATTGGTCAGGCGACAGGTGCATTCCTCCAAGGGAATTGGAAAAAATCGGGTGAGTCGCTGCGAGAATTCTACAAATTAAAATCGATGAAAGGGGATCGTGATCGAGCGGACATCGGAGCATTGGGGCTAATTTGCGATGTGATGCGAACTCAATCTACGGAAGACACTTTCGAGTTTTTAGTCACTCTTTCTGGTCCAGTCTTACGGCAAGATGGTTTCATGCTCTTTGCAGCGTATACCGTACAACAGGGAACCGCCCACGAGCTCTGGGAACACATGAAAACACCAGCGATCCGTGACCTTGATGCCCTCGACAAAGCTTCGATCTATCGAGGCTTCGTGACCGGCGTGTTAGCAAAGAACTCGAATTCGGTTCAGCAGTCTACGCCAGCTAACAGTACCGCAAAAACTGAATAAGTGTTTGATTTAGAATATTACTGGTTATTTGGACCAAATGTCTGATACCTCACCTCAGCCGAACGTCGGCACCGACGACGAGAAAAATCGTATCCGACGTGTCATCTCTATCCGTGGTCTCACTGGAGCTGCCAACGACGTGAAATGGGGCTGTCTACTTGATGCCATCCGGCAGCGGGATGGATGGCGACCATCGTATCGTTACAAATGCGTTGATGGTCCACCGTCGAACTGGGATACAGAATGGTGGCATCACTTGCCATTTCCAATGATGTCGGTTGAGTGGTTTGACATCTGCTATTTTCAGGAAATTCGTCGTGGTGCGTTGATTGATCAAGACGTCGTTAATAACTCAGATTGGATATTGAAAACTCTACACGACGCGAGCTTCTGTTTCGATGTTGTGGGAGATGTCATTCGTATCCATGGCTACTTGCCAAAATCGTTCGACGAACTCGATGCCAACCCAGAACTCGAAAACCACAAATAGCAATGCAGTGAACCAGAGCACTCATTCACGAGGCAACTGAATTAGAGTCTTCTACTCGTGCCTAGTTGCGGCAGGTCGTTAGCTGCCAACTAAATATATGAATCACGCAGAGCCGCTGAGATCGCAGGTTTATTTTCCTCTGCGAACCCTGCGGCTCTGCGTGATTTAATTTCGCTCCATCTTTGTGGCATGATGAAAACTTAACGCAAGGACGCCAAGTTGCAGAGAAAAGAAAAATGTAGCCATTGAATTACATGAACTGTGTTCGCTGTCCAGAATATTCTTGTGTAACATTTTTTAGTCAGTTATAGATTTCTCGCTGCAAGAGTTCGATTTCTTTCAAACGAAGCATTTATTTTTTAACGATCCATAGCATGAGAGCTTGTGTGGCTTTGAATGTAGAGCGGTTTGCTAAAAACCCATCAAGTAAGTTTTCCTTTACTTCCTTCGCTCTCTCCTGTTCAATTTTCCACTTCTCGTCTCTACTGAATAACACCACGAACTCGTAAGAACCCTGCGATTGCGACCACAACGGTCGCCAGCACGATGGTGACGATGCTCCACTTTCTTGAATTCTGTCGCATTTTCTCGAAGGCTTTCGCTCTCCCAGGTAAAACGGATGCAAAGAAGAAGACGACGAACGCGATCAGGATTTTGATACCCATAAACATATGGTATTTCTTGTCACCCACATCATTATGCTCCGGGCCAGCAACCACTAAGTAGTTGTAAAAACCGGTGAAGATCAGTGCCCCGATTGCCATGCCGACATAGGCACGCCATTTCTTCATTACTCGCTCTTTGAGTGCTTCGTGCTCGTTCTCTGGTAATTCTTTGGCAGAGGGTGTTAATACCGCAAACAGGAAGAGAGAACCTCCAAATAGAAAAATCGCAGCCAGCACATGCAGGACTCGAGAGAGAACAACAATAGGAAAGGCATCCATGGTAAGATCTTTCGGTTAAAGCAGTTAAGTAAATATGTTAATGGATTTCAAAGCGTTTCAGTCTCTGCGAGACCACTATAGAACGCTGAATCTCAAATGGTAATGTCTACGGGTTTGAATTTTGTTGCGTCGTCAATTACTTTTGCTTGTCAATTGATATTATTCGTGTAAGTACAATTCTGATTAGGAGTTTGATAATGGGTCGTCCAGTCACCTTGTTTACAGGTCAATGGGCAGATCTTCCGCTGGAAGAGCTGGCTAAAAAGGCAAAAGAGTTCGGATACGATGGTCTCGAACTGGCTTGCTGGGGTGACCACTTCGAGGTCGACAAAGCCCTTTCGGATGATACCTACTGTGCTAAAAAGCGTGACCTGCTCGAACGGCACGACCTGAAACTTTTTGCGATTTCCAATCACCTCGTCGGTCAAGCGGTTTGTGACACTATCGATGAGCGGCATAAAGCAATTGTCCCTGAATACGTCTGGGGAGACGGAGATGCGGATGGCGTCAACGAGCGTGCCATAGAAGAAATGAAAAACACAGCGAAGGCTGCTCAAAAACTTGAAGTCAGCGTCGTTAACGGTTTCACAGGTTCAAGTATCTGGCCATATCTCTACGATTTCCCTCCGACTCCACAGTCGATGATTGATGCGGGGTATCAGCAGTTCGCAGACCGTTGGAATCCGATTCTGGATGTCTTTCAAGAGTGTGGACTTCGCTTTGCTTTAGAAGTTCATCCGACAGAGATTGCGTTCGACATTTACTCTGCCAAGCGAACCCTGGAAGCGATTGGCAATCGCGAAGAGTTCGGGTTCAACTTCGATCCGAGCCACTTGATCTGGCAAGGCGTTGATCCTGTTGAGTTCATTCGTGAGTTCCCCAATCGTATCTATCACGTTCACATGAAAGATGCTGCGACAACTTTAAATGGTCGCACAGGGATTCTTTCCAGCCATCTGACCTTTGGCGATCCTCGTCGAGGTTGGGATTTCCGCAGCGTCGGTCGCGGTGGTGTCCGTTTCGAAGAAATCATTCGTGCCCTCAATGCCGTCGGTTACCCAGACGATATGCCGCTCTCTGTTGAGTGGGAAGATTGCGGAATGGATCGCGATCAAGGTGCCGCCGAGGCTGCCGACTTCTGCCACAACATCGATTTCAAATCAAGTGGCGTTCGCTTCGACGCCGCTTTCGGGGACGATTAACACTTCCCTGAATGTGAAATTGAAAAGCCTCCGCTGTAACTACAACGGAGGCTTTTTGTGTATGAACGAGATGCTTTACCAGACCGAAGAAGTCTCTTTTGCAGATTGAATCATAGACCGAAGGTCGGCAATGCGTCAGATTCTGGGACAGATAGGAAAGTGTGCGTGTTACAGGAATTCTCGAAACCCAACAAAGCGATTCAAGAGGTAGGTGCCTTTTCTATTTTTCCCTTGATGTTCAAGAACACAGATCACTGTTGGCTCAAGCCAGGTCGCTTCCAATCGGCACTCTACAATTGGTTCTGAAACATTCTTCTTGAAGAAATCCAGGGAGACACCCTTCAAATGTTCTGCACCGATTTTCGCACTAGGTAACAATCCGACATAGACAGGTTTGCCTTCCACGACACTCCCCATCACGAGTTCGTCAAGTTCACCAGCTTCATTGGTCGTAAAACCGAAGATGAAACATTCGAGTTGATTTCGCTTGAGTGTTTTTGTGTGAAGCTGAGGACCAGTTGGTGTTCCATTTGAAGATTTCGATTGACTTGTTAGAGAGACTAAACTTTCCCCATTGGCTTCACCTTGCGTTCCATTTTCAATGAGTGCTGAAATGTCCGTTGAGTCCGCGAGATCAGTGAAAGAACTTTTATCGCCACTTGAATTGGAGGTCTTTCCACTTCCACCGAGAGTCTCTGCCAGGATCGTAAGGTTTTCAGGATTGATAGCTGACAAGTCTCCATCGAGAACAAGTTTTCCATCTCCACCTGTAGGAATGTTGAGATTACCTTGCACCTTCTTAAAACTGATCTCAGGCATTTCTGTCGCCTCTTTGCCAAGAGCGACTTGGATGTCCGAAATCATTTTCCATAGAGACTTGTTACTGCTGGAGCTGAGATAGCTTTCATAATTGACTCCAAACAACACTCCTCCGACAAGAAGAATCGTCACTCCATAAGTTCCAATCGCTGCAACGAGCCATTTTTTGTGAATGTCGAAAAAGACTGGTCCCCAAACACTCTTCGGACCAAAGATCACGTCAGAGAGGTCAATCCCGTTTTTCACTAAGCTGTACCAGAATGCAGCGAGATGACCTAATGCAAAGGCAGCTCCACCGATAATAAGGAGATACCGCATCCAGTAGTGGTGTTCTCCAGTGTCCCAAATATAAACTCGTGACAGCAGACCGGCGATACCGAGCAATAAAATTCCTAGTGCAACGACAACCGTGCCGATCAATGACGGATCTCTGCTTAGTTTTTCTTCAGTGTTATCGATTCTTTCTGAAGTCGCTGGAAAATATCCACATTCGGCGCAAAAAGTCTGAGTCTTCAAAGCATCTTTTTTTCGACAAGATGGACAGTCGGTGTCTCGGACTCTGGATTTCAATGATGACATGGATGGCTCGCATGATTTTCTAAGTTTTAGGTAGTGAAACCTACTTCTCAGTGAATGCAAGCAACGGGGGATTTTCCATCAAAGCGAGAAGCTCACCTCATAGTATTCCTTAAAACCCATACATACGAACTACTCAGAACTGCATTACTTTGAAATCGGTAGCAATTGCACCGCATCTGCGTGTGCGTTTCCTTTGGCGTCTTCGCTTGAAACAGTAATCTCTACTGATTCACCAGCCTTGAGCGTTGCTGTTCCTAACGAGATGAAATCGTTTTCCAGGGGAGCAGGTTTACGCATATCAAGGAAATGAGTTTTAGATTCGCCAGCAACTTTGACTTTGATCATCACATTGCTGCCTCTGTTTTCATGCGGGAGATAAGCGAGTCGAATATCGTAGACTCCCGCAATTTTCGTTTTAGGAGCGAAAGTGATCGTGGCGCCATTATTCGCTCCCGCGTAGAGATATCCGTAAGCAACAAAACCTTTCAGCCCCTGACCTTCGGTCCAGCCGGCACTCTTCTTTGCTTCGCGATCATCGACGACAATACCCGGTAGTTTCTTTGGATCAAGTCCCGGAGCAGGTCCGTATTCTGAAGCGAGTGGAAGGGCATCATCTGGGATTGTGAATTCGACATCGACACTTGTTCGATATGCCTTGCCCGGTAGCTTGAGCAGGTCATCTAACTCTGGCCAGTATCGTTCGTAGACATCTCTCGGGAAACAATTATGTGCAACACAAACAGAAGCGGCTTTGCCGACAACTTCTCCCATCATTCCGCAAGTCTTCATCACCCTGACAGTCCCGAGAGCTTCGTGAGTCACGCTAATACAGCGACCTGCCATGAACAGATTGTCGATATTTCGTGAGTAGAAACATCGATATGGAACGGGATATCCGTAGCTACGATCAACTCCTTTGCCATGCACAGCGACAGAGATAAACGGGTTCTCCGGAAATTTTTCGGCGTATTGTTTTTTGGGATAATGTAAGTCAATCGACCATGTGCTGGGGACGCACCCATCTCGGAAGTCACGTTTACTGACGACATCTTCTTCAGTCAACAAGACATCTCCCAAGAGTCGACGGGATTCACGCGGACCACCGATGTAGGCAATCCAGGTGAGGTACGCCGTTTCATGCTTGCTAGCACCTTCGCGGTTTTTCATCGCGTTGAATGCACCGTAGACGGCTCGCAAATTCCAGTCTCGAATCGATTCGGCGTTGCCGGTGGCGTCTTTGTCAAAGCCACTTTCCCAGAACCATTGTCCATGATGGTCTCGAGGGTAGGGGAAATCCTTCATCGATAAATCAAGTGCCCATGGAGTTTCTGGGTAGTCGACAGATTTCTCACCTTCGCCCCAAGCCCACATGTTGCTCATCCCCATGCGGCCTTTTTCCTCCATGTCCCATTCGGCTTTGGCAAGGTAACCAATCGTGCCATGACCGGTTGCGTCACAGAAGAGTGTGCCTTCGAAGCGGCTATACTCGCTCGTTTTTGTGTTGAACGATTGAACCGCGACGATGTGCTCTCCATCGGTTTCAACTTTGAAGGCATGATTATTCAGGAAGAGATCGATATTTTTTTCAGCACGGACAATCGCTTCCTTCTTTGCATCTTCGAACTCTTCAAATGTTCCGGGGGATTTCTTCGCATGATCGGAGAATTCTTCAACGATCTCGCCGATGCGAGGATATTTTCCTCGACGGATATTCCCCATTGCCCAGACACGAACCTCGCTGGAACCGTTCCCTCCGAGAACAGGACGATCTTGAATCAGTGCTACTTTGCAACCAGCACGAGCAGCTGATAGTGCAGCCCCCATTCCAGAGTAACCTCCTCCAATGACGACGAGATCGTATCCAGATTTCTCAGTCGGAGTTTCTTTGAGACCAAGAAGATCACGGCGCCATTGAGGCAGAATCTCGTCTTCATTCGGAGGAGCAGATTCCGCTTGAGTGAAATAAATCGCATCGCAGCGACCATCGAATCCAGTCAGGTCTTTTAGAGTGAGGCTATTCTTACCAGCTTGTAGGTCGACTCTTCCTCCTTGCTGCCAAAACCATTCGGCGCCTTCGGTTCCAAAAGTTTCGTTGAGTGCTTTTCCATTCACAAGTATTTGGAAGCGCCCCGGCTGACCTTTGGCATTCCATTGAGCGACCCAATCTTTGGTTCGAACAAAAATATTGTAGCTACCAGCCTCAGCGACTTCGATTGTCGTTGAAGCTTCTTTGACTGGGTTCCCCAATCCATGTGCAAGGAGATAAGGCGAGCCCATCTCACGAATGAATTGAGTATCAAGCTTCCAACCACCATGCTGGTCAAAGCTTTCCGCTTCAACAAGAATGTCAGCACCCTGAGCTATTGAATGGAACAAGCTAAGTATGAGTGAGAATTGCAGAATTTTTGCGAACATATTTCTTTCCAAAGTCGTCTAAGAGTTATCGTTATTTAGTATAACAATCGCTTATGGAATCGCATCCTCATTTGATTTACCCGATACCTTTTCATAACCATTTTCGAAATTATGATTGAAGCACACATACAAACTGAAATATTACGTCGCCTGAAGGCAGCGGAGGTAGAGCATGGGATGACAGTGCTCTACGCCTGTGAATCGGGAAGTCGCGCCTGGGGTTTCGAGTCACCCGATTCGGACTACGATGTGCGGTTCATCTACGCCCGTCCTCAAGAATGGTATCTCTCTTACAACGTCGAGACATTGCCAGATGTGATTGAGTATCCGATCGTCGATGAAATTGATTGCAGCGGATGGGACGTTCGCAAGGCTCTTTATCTATTCACCAGGACGAATGGAGCATTGCTGGAATGGTTGAAGAGTCCAGTGCAGTATATTGAAAATGGTCCGCTCCGGCAGCGATTACAAGACCTCGCTCCACGGGCATTCAATGAAATCGCTCTGTGCTACCACTACAGCCATATGGCTCGCGGCAATGCTCGCGAGTATTTGTTCAAAGAGCAGGTGAAGCTTAAGAAGTATTTGTATGTCCTGAGACCGTTATTGGCGATCAGATATATTCACGACTTCGGACAGCCACCACCGGTTGAGTTCCAGAAACTCCTAGACAGGGTCGCTCCGCAAGAGATCGTGCCTGGGATAGAAAAGTTACTCGAACTCAAGAAGAACTCACCCGAAATAGGACTTGGACAATCAATTCCGGAATTGAATGAGTTTATCGAAAGCGAGCTAGAGAGGCACGGCGAGACGTTCAAAGGTCAGGGGCGTCCCGATTTGTTGTCTGGTGAATCTGTTCGTAAAGAGTTGAATGAGATCTTTCGGCAAGTGTTGATTTGAACACTCAGTCACAGGGATCAGGACTGGAGACTCTGCTTTATCCGCCGAGTCTTTCTATTCAGTTTGAGTCCTACAACTCTCTCGGTATCTCCGTCATACCGAGAGAGTCATTTAAGTTGCGTAAGCCTGATGAACTGTACGGACTTCGTCTCTCCAGATTCAAATTCCTGGCCAGAAAATGAACGAATTCTGGAAAGGCTTCTCGTTGAGTAGCGTAGCTTAAATGTGTTCATTGAGTTTGAACCTCTGAATTATTAAATGAATGTGTGGGCTTGAAAGATGTTATCGACGCGATTCTCATTACTTCTAAATCTGCGTGACTTGGCCAATCGAAAGAGTTGGGGAGAGTTTGTCGAAACCTACACCCCTGTGATTAGCAACACAATTCGTCGTTATCGCGTGAGTTCTTCTGACGCTGATGACAT
>JABJMI010000854.1 GCA_018659505.1 Planctomicrobium sp. | reverse complement strand
TGCAATCGAGAGAAATTTGGAATGACACTGATGCGATGATCGGGGTAATCGTTCTCTTTGAGATACCGTCGTTGATCGGCCGTTGTCCCGATGAAGTGATCTACGTATTTGTAATAGGCAAGGTTCGCGTAATTGTGCAACTTGCAGACGAGTGGGAGATCAACTCCTCGCAGCGCACGACCAGCGAGCCAAGACCCGCGGGCGAGATGAGCATGAACCACTGATGGTTTGAATTCAAGAATAGCTCGGCGAATTCGACTGGCTGCCAGTTCATCCCACCAGCCAGATTGCTTTACACAACTCAGTGTGATGTTTTCATTGCCTTCGAGTAGGTTCCGCTTGACGAAATTGGGTTGGCAGATCGCTTGAACTTGATGACCTCGTTCAGCAAGGGCAAGCACAGTATCCACGAAGGACCGCTCCGCTCCCCCGAAACCTTTTGTCAGCATGACCTGTGTGATACGCATCTGATGTCCCGTCCTCTGGAGTCGTTCATTCGAATGGAATGTTTTCAGTTTAAGTCACGCCCCAACTATGCAGCAAATTTTCGAGTGGATAGCTGCTTCCAAGCTGACTGCAATTGAACATTGATCTCTTCTGAAGAATCAGATTTGATCAAAAGAAGATCGGTATGGAATTTGTCTCCACACAAAAACTCAAGTTCCAACATGTCGAGATGTTGATAAGACCTCCAGTCGCCATCTTTCTCAAAGGCGTAGACATTGAATTGATTCCGAAGAAAGTCCCAATACTCGTGAACATTTTCCCCTGCCCGGCGTAGCAGTGTTGGGTCAAATTCTACAAATCCAAGGATCTCTTGAGTCTGTTCAATCGTCTCCTGCATTCCTAAGAGAACTCGATATTCATAGCCTTCGACGTCGAGTTTGAAAAAGAGTTTTTCTTGATCACAATGACTGGATTTCAATACGTGATCAATGGTGACACTTGCTACAGACTTCTTCTCATATTTCTCGGGAGATTGCTCGACATTCGGGCGCGCCGCAGATGAACAGCCACTCCATTCTTTATCGACCCAAAAGTCTGTTTCCTCGATTGTGTCGCTGACGAGTTTGAAATGACATTCAATTTGTTCTTGATTGGGATGCTTCGAAAGAGACTGCTCGATGTATGGTTCCAGTCCTTGATTTGCTTCGAATGCGAAGAGTCGAGCTCCCGGTTCGTATGTCGTGGAGAGCATACACTCTCCATAATTAAAACCGATATCAAGTACAGTTTGCGGACGAAACTCCTGAATTGCGGTTTGCCAAAAAAGTTGATTGCGCGAAGTTCGACCACGTAATCCAGATTTGATGATGAGCTTCTTCCTTGCCCGAGGATCATCAGGGTCGATAGAGAGGCTACGGTTTGTAAATGGAAGCGAAATCACTTCGGGAGAAGTTGTGCCATATTTTAGATAGATTCTGGAATCGTAATAGAAATTCTTAATTGAATCTTTGAATGATTGCTGCTCAACCATGGTCCCGTCCCTGGATGGATCGTGTCTGCTTTCGAATTCATCATGAATTACAAGCTCAAAAGTGAGTCTTACACGCTGTTTACCACGATTCCAATTAACACGACAAGACGAGAATGGAGCGATTCACCGTTTGAAGAAGATTTTCTACTAGAAACTTAGTATAAGCCGTTTGGACTTGAATCAATCACAGCACCTTAAAGCATTTCACGACAAACGCTTACGAGCATAATCAGTGACCTGCATTCGCTGATTCTGCTGCTTTCAAGTCTTTTGTGTGTGGCTGAGAAACCGGATGCGAGGCATCAGTTACCCCTTCGGGTGGATCTGCGATAACTACTGTGTTATTCGCGATGATTCGCCCTAGCCAGCCGCCAAGTTGGGCAGGTAGCAAGACCACGTCCGCAATCAAAGCTGTGGCGACCAACCCGGCCATTAAGATTCCAAAGCGAGAGATCAAGAGCAGGTCGGCACCGGAGAGAATGATCATCCCAAATGCGATTGTAGCACTCGTTTGCCACATGGCTGGTCCACAATGTTGTAGTGCTAGCACGACGGCATCGTCTTGAGACATGCCGTTCCTGATTCCATCTCGATACCAAGTCAATAAGTGCAATGTTCCATCAATTGCAATTCCCAATGCGACCGAAGCGGTAATCATCGTCCCGATATCCACAGGCATACCCACCCAGGCAACAAGACCGAAGACGACTCCCACTGGGAACAGATTCGGTAGCATCGCCAGGAGACCGGAGATCGGGTTCCTCAGGAGAATCATCATCACCACAGCAATGGCAATAAAGGCAAGCCCAAAGGACTTGATCAAACTCTCCAGGACTGCTTGCTGTGTTCTTAAGAACAATGGAACCATTCCGGTGACAAGATAATCTGTTCCGGCATGAGACTGAATTGTCTGCGAGATAACGTTTTCGAGTTCGCTAGTCAGGTTCGAATAATTCACGTCTCCCGTAATGATCGACTGCGCACGAATCCGCCAGATTTCATCTCCTTGGGCAACATGGAATTTTCTTCCACTATGCGTTTCTAGATCAAAATCCTTCTTTGCTTTTGAGGCAAACTGAGAGGTTTGCTCAACTTGATCTTCGAAAATGCCTTCTTCGATTCGTTGTAATGTTCTGCCGTGTCTAATTTTCTGAAGCGTTGATGCCTTTTCGGAAGGCTCTTCGACCGGATCACGAAAGTCCGCTAGTGAAAGAGTTCCACTAATGCGCTGATGGGCAGCGATCTTTTCTTCGACTTCACGGACCAGTTGCAAGCGGTCGCCGATGTTCATCTTCTCAACAGCATCTTCGTCGAAACGAACAACTGCATCGATTGAGACAATTCCAGACAAGCCTTCTTCGAGATAGTGATAGTCTTCGCTGGTACTTGATTCGCGGGGGAAATAGCGAATCACTTTTGTCTCTGTCTTAAACCACTGTAATCCTGTGAGGCAAAAAATAAAGAAGAGAAGACAGGTGACTGTGATGACTCGATTGTGGTGAATGATCCAACGGGCGACATGTCCCCACATGGTCGCTTCCTTCTCAGCATGTTCGGCAAACTTTTTCTGGCGACCGGGCCAGGCACTCATCATGGACGGGAACCCGATGAGGATCATCGCCAGGGAAACGAGGCAGCCGATAGAGGAATAGAAGCCGAATTGCTCGACCGGTTCCAGAACAGCAGTGATCAATGATGCCATTCCAATCGCGGTAGTGGCACTGGCGAGTAAGCAGGGTTGCCATGCCATTTTCACAGCGGCTGCAATCGGGTTCTCTTCACCGAGAGTCACTGCGTGCTTCCAATAATTAGCAACGTGA
>JABJMI010000339.1 GCA_018659505.1 Planctomicrobium sp. | reverse complement strand
GTTTTAGGTCAAGGTAAGTTCACTGAGACAACGGAGGAGGTTGAACGATTTGTCGGAGTTTCAAGGATGAGTGCAATCTGCAAACACCTCGCTAATCAACTGGATGTCCGTTTCAACACAGAAGTAAACTCCCTGACTAGATTGGATATGAGATGGGAACTGGCTACGAATGAAAACTCCCTTGGAGAATATGACGCTGTCATTGTTTCCACTCCACCGCAGCAGGCATTTCAACTTGTAGGAGACTCGTCAGTAATCTCAGAAGAAATCGTCAAGTTTGAAATGCTTCCATGCTGGACAGTCATGGTTGCCTTCACTGAGCCAACAGGATTGAAATTTGGCGGTGCGAAGGTGTCAGACTCTTCGCTCGCTTGGGTTGCTAACAATTCAAGCAAGCCGAATCGAAAGGAAAGCCCTGAGCAATGGGTTTTACAAGCCTCAGCGGAGTGGAGCGAAGCAAACATCGACGCGGATCGAGACGAGGTTAAGTCCCAGCTACTCGAGGCTTTTTTTACATCAACCGGTTTAGCTCCTCAAAAATCTCAATATTCTCAAGCACATCGCTGGAGATATGCAGTTCCGACTACATCGGCGAATCAAAGATTTTATTGCGACGACAGTCAGTTTTTGGGTCTCTGCGGTGACTGGTGTGGCCAACCACAAGTTCAGGGGGCGTTTTTGAGTGGGAAAGATCTCGCTGAACATCTCATCAAAGCCTTTGCAACCTGTTAAATAGCAGTAACTTCGAGAACTATTTCCACCTCTGATTCTTTAGAGTCAATACCGCCACCTTGCTCTTTCCTCTTGTACGTTACATCCATGATGTCTCAGGTGGGGGCTCTGCCCACGCAAAGCACAGCGTGAGCTTCCTCTGATTACTGCGAGAAAATTTGAACATCATGTCTAAAATCGACAAACTTCGGTGTGGGATCTTCTCTGTGTCAAAGGACGAATTCATGTTTAAAATATTTAAAACGGACCCGCTTAAGAAATTAAAGCAAGACTACGCCCTTTGCACCGAGCAAGCCCGTGATCTTCAACGACATGGAGACATTAAAGGCTTTGCCGCGATGACTGCAAAAGCAGAAAATATACTTCAACAAATCGAGGTATTAGAGGAATCATCAGCTGGTGTCAGCGACTAAGCCTGTGCTTATTACTACAGCGACTACTCACGTTTTCTTGAGCGCCTTTGGAGTTCTTTTTTTCTTTGTTCGTGATAGTGTTTGGCTCTTTAATTGCGAGTCATTCGTCATTGGCTCCACCAAATGATTTCTTCCGCGGTCCAGTGCGATGGTGCTGTAGATGTTTGAGAACAGTACGAACTTCCGGGACGCTCAGGTCGGGATTTTTTTCCCGCGGGGTAAAAAAAATGAACAGACTTAAATTGGAGAAGTTCAGGGCGAAACTCGCAGAGCAAACTGAAACGTAAAACATTCGGGTTACTAATTTCCATCCGTCAACAGCGCGGGAATCATTCTTTCTTCTCACAAATCCTGTCAGTACAGACCCAATCCGATTTCGATCTCTTTTCACCATTTTGAGACCTCAAGCCGCCCGTCGCCAGTAGTGTTTCAACAACCCACCAAGTCGAGTCGAATAGTCAACATCTTTCAGCTTGATCGTCTGCACTTCTTCTGGGTGTTCACTCCAACCAGGCGGCAAGTTTTCTCTCACTGAATGACCACGCTCATTGTTGTACCAGTCTTGAGCCCCACGGCAAATGTGGTTCAGATGCTTTTCTGAGACGACCACAAATTCATTCAGAACTTCGTGTTTCAATGTCTGCACCACTCGTTCCACATGTGCCTGCAAGTTCGGTGATCGGATCGGTGTTTTCTTGATCCCACATCCCGTTGATTTGATGATCTCACCGAACTCCTTCGTGAACTTTGTATTCCTGTCATGCATGAGTAGTTTCGTTTCCAGGCCAATATCTTCAGAGTGCATTAAGAAGTTGCGAGCTTGTTGTTCCACCCATTTTGAATTGGGATTCGCTGTGCTTGGTGGCATCCAGATTCTGCGAGTTCCAATGTGGATAAATACGATCATGAACAGGTCAATGATCCCTTTCGACGTCCACAACGGTTTTGACATGTAGCCACATTGCAACATGGTGTCCGCGTGAAGCTTGAGAAATGCGTCCCAGAAATCTTTGCCAGTATTGGGGTCTTCATGCAGACCTGCTGCAACCAGGATGTTCTTCACTGTTTGCCGTGAGACCTTGATCCCAAGTTTGGCCAATTCTTGCCGGATCTTGGTGTAGCCGAATCCGGTTTCGAGCTTAATCTTAATGATTAAATCTCGAACTTCGTCTGTTGTCTTGGGACGCTCGTTGTCCTTCTTCAGTTCCATGTTTTTGGTCGAACTCTCTTCAACTGCTTTCTCTCGCTATGCTTCAATTTCACGGATCCATCGCCGGAAAGACTGTTAGGTGACAATGCTCATCAGGTCCAGCAACTGAGAACCAAGTTTTTTGCCAGCACGAATGTGTCGATTGCATTACTTTTCAGTCGTGTAGATGTGATCCGGTAACCGCTCACGAAGAACCTTGTTTTCGGCCTTCAAATAGGCCACTTGGCGAGCCATTTCTTGTCGTGTGAGGGAGCCAAAAAGGTTAAACAACTGGTGCAAGATGCGTTTCGTCTTGCTATGGTGATTTACGCTTGACTTCCTGACTATTCTGGAGGTGTTCGAGGTTTTTGTACCCCGCTAGAGATCTGAACCATCATAGCTTGTAAATTCCTTGTGGGTGTTTCGTATACGTTTGAAACGGGGTGCCCGAGTCCAACCTGCTGAGATTGGGGGGGGTGGAGAAGGGACAAGCCTCAAAACGGACTCCTGAGTGATCTAGGTTTTGTTAACTTGGAATGGCCATTTGCGCTCGCGCGAGCGCTCTCAGAGTTGACTTTCTGTTAACTCCTCAGCAAAAGTTCGAAAATCGTTGAAAATGTCACCCTTGATCGATTGTGACGCGAACTCGCTAACGGTTTATCTCAATGACACTTCCGGAATATCAGCGCTCTCTCCGAGGTTCGTACAGTAGTCATGTACGGGGAGCTTGCTATTGCAGAAGCGAAATACTTCTGCCCATAAGTTTACAAAAACACCGAGAGTATCCCTCTCGGTGTTTTGCATAATAGATGCCAGTTATCAAACGAGTTGCGTCGTTTTGAATTACTGGTAGTTTCTCTCGCGGCGCTCTCGCCATCATAACTCAGTACACTTTCTCGGTAGGTTTTCACCAAAGTGAGCCAAACTCTCTCGACCTCTCTTCAAATCTTCGCTGCGGGTTAACAATGGTGTCTGACTCGGGGTGCCGTGTGGGACATTGCTTTCGTCTCAATTAAAACCTACTCCGACCGATGTGACCGGGTGCACTTATGAAAGGATCAATTCTGCCTCCCCCCTCAACATCAGGGTGCACGACACGGAATGTCACAAAATCGAATTGACCACGCATCACGATTGAAGTTTGGCAGTTGCATGAATCATTTTGACTTGACTTTTAGGCGTGTTAGCCAAACTCGCAGGACATGAAGGTACGATTCAATACTGAAAACCGAACGCACGGCGAAAATTTAAAATGGGTCGGTTTCTCGCTGTGTTATTAAACGGTTGAGTTGATGAGAATTTCAGCGTGCTAACGTTCAGCTGAGACGAACATCGCGACTGAAAGGCTTCAGCCATTCCACTTACGGTCTGCGAACTTAACAGTCCAGAACCGCAGAGGAAGCATCCTCGCCGCTGGACCGATAAACCAGAGTCACAACAGCAAGCCGTTCAGAACAACCGCCGCCGCATGAGCCGAGACAAAGGCAAGACGCTTCAAAAGAAACGAAGCGAATTGGTGGAGGGGAGTTTCGCTCACGTTTGCGAGACAGGCGGTGCCAAAC
>JABJMI010000388.1 GCA_018659505.1 Planctomicrobium sp. | reverse complement strand
TGTATTTCTCTAATTGTTCATCGAGATCATTGGAGCGATAGTTCACACTGCGACCAATCCGCAAAACGGGAAAGCTATTCCTGATCATCTCCAAGAATCTCATTTTGTCTTCTGGAGTCTTCAAGTCGGGCAGTCTGTTCGGTGGTGCTTTGCGATTGGCAGGTCTACTCTGGGCTTCTGCACAAGTTGGTAATGTTAATGCCAGAAGCATGAACAAAGAAAATATTCGAGAGAGCATTCTTTATATCCGCTAATCGAAAGTGGCTGACAGTTGAGTTACTGTCATTCAGGAGACGGCATTTACTACGACATCAAAATATCATTATACGGTGAAGAGTTTCGAATAAGCAAGAATCTAGAATGGCTGATTGGAATAACTCAAAGACGAGATGTCGCGAAGGCGTAAAGAAATTACTGTGGGTTCCTTCACTTTTCTAATTTCACCTTCCACGAACCAAAGATTGAATTAAGTCCTAGAACGCGGATCGACACGGATGTAGCGGATCTTCGCGGAAAAATCATTAAACAGGACTTCCATCAGAGTTCTGAAACCTACTCTGAGTTGAAGTCTTTATGATTTTAACACGAGGAGTCTTGGATCGGATGTCTGACACCTGATCCGCGTGAATCCGCCGCATCCGCGAAAATCCGCGTTCTCAAATGAATTCATCGTCAGGGTTCCTGTGGCAGTCGAATGAATAGTCGGTGAACTGTCATTATTGCTGAAGGGACGGCATTAAGGTCGCCTTTCTCTACTTAAAACTCTGCCAAGTCGGCAGGGGCTGTGTCTGCCAAGAGTGCCGTTCGATACGAAAACTGCATGATTCATGCGGCGCATCGATTGAATAGAGTGATTGGCACAGAGGTTGCAATTCTCTTGAGGCTGTATGTTTATGTGTCCATCCAGGCAGTCGTCAGAGGTGTCTGGAGTTTTGATGGTCAAGTCTGGCATCTGCAAGCTGGATGAGGAGCAGCCGTGGCCAAGTTATTGAGTTTCGATGAAGACGCCCGCAAACAATTGCTGGCAGGGGTAACAAAACTGTCTCGCGCCGTTGCGAGTACCCTCGGCCCTCGTGGTCGAAATGCAGTCTTAGACAAAGGTTGGGGTTCTCCCAAAGTCACCAAAGACGGTGTGACTGTCGCAGAAGATATCGAACTTGAAGACAAGTTCGAAAACTGTGGCGTTCAACTCGTTAAAGAGGCCGCTTCCAAAACGGGAGATGTCGCTGGTGATGGAACCACAACAGCAACAGTCATTGCTGAAGCTGTCTATCGTGAAGGTTTGAAATACATTGCTGCCGGAGCCGCCCCTGTGGCGTTGCAACGGGGTGTGCAAAAGGCGATTGAAGCCGTGACTGAGTATTTGGCAAGTATTGCCAAACCAGTCGATGCCACCGACAAGAAAGCAATCGAAACCGTCGCGACGATCGCTGGCAATAACGACAAAGAGATCGGCAAAATTCTTGCTGATGCACTGACTAAAGTCGGGAAAGATGGTGTCATCACGGTCGAAGAAGGTCGTGGGATGCAAACCGATGTCGAACTCGTCGAAGGGATGCAGTTCGAGCGTGGTTATCTTTCTCCGCACTTCGTTACCAACGAAGATGATCAGGAAGCAGTTCTTGAAAGCTGCTACGTTCTGATCACTGAAGAAAAGATCAGCAACGCTCGCGATCTTGTTCCAGTGCTGGAAGAACTCTCTAAGTCTGGAAGCCCGTTATTGATCATTTCCGAAGATGTTGAAGGCGAAGCCTTGGCAACTTTGGTTGTGAACAAACTTCGCGGAATTGTGAATGTTTGTGCCGTCAAAGCACCTGGTTATGGTGATCGTCGTAAAGCGATGATGCAAGACCTTGCGATTTTGACAGGCGGAAAAGCTTACTTTAAAGATCTCGGCGAGAAGCTCGATACAGTGACTCTCGACGATCTCGGAACAGCCAAGCGAATTCGCATCAGTGCTGAAAACACCACCATTGTTCAAGGTGGTGGAAAGAAAGCTGACGTTGAAGGTCGTGCTGCACAGATTCGTGCAGAGATCGAAACAACTGACAGCGAATACGACCGCGAAAAATTGCAAGAACGTCTTGCAAAGCTCGCTGGTGGTGTTGCTCAGGTGAACGTCGGTGCTGCTACTGAAACCGAAATGAAAGAACGTAAAGACCTGATCGATGATGCACTCGCAGCGACGCGAGCCGCGATCGAAGAAGGTGTCGTTCCCGGTGGTGGAGTCGCACTACTTCGTGCTGGTGCAGCACTGAAGAAAGTCAAAGCCAAAGGCGATGAACGTCTCGGAGTTCAGCTGATTCAGAACATTCTGGAAATGCCGCTTCGCAAGATCGCTGAGAACGCTGGACTCGACGGTGCAGTTGTTGCGAACACAATTCGTAAAAGCGACGACCTCAACTTCGGTTACGATGCACTGAACGACAAGTACGGCGACATGTTCGCTTTTGGAGTTGTCGATCCAGCTAAAGTTGTTCGTTCTGCTCTGCAGAATGGTGCCAGCGTGGCTGCCTTGTTGATGACAACCGATTCGATTGTCGTTGACGAACCTGTCGAAGAAGATGACGACCATCACCACGATGATCACCACGATATGGGTGGAATGGGCGGCATGGGTGGTGGAATGCCAGGAATGGGCGGCGGAATGCCTGGGATGGGCGGAATGGGTGGCATGCCTGGAATGGGCGGCTTCTAATTTAGTCTGTTTACGTTTTCAAAATAACTACGACTCCGGTTCGTCCGGGTTGATGATAAATAAATTGGAGTAACATAGATGACGCTTAATCCTCTTGATGATCGTGTCGTTGTGCGACCTCTGGAAGCAGAAGAAACCACTGCCGGTGGAATCGTTCTTCCTGACTCAGCACAAGAAAAACCCCAACGTGGCAAAGTTGTCGCAGTGGGACCAGGACGTTTAATGGAAAGTGGCGATCGTTGTGCCGTAAGTGTTGTCGAAGGGGACGAAGTCCTTTTCGGAAAATACGGCGGAACCGACATTGAAGTTGATGGTGAAGAAGTCAAGATTCTTCGCGAAGGTGATATCCTCGCGAAAGTCGTTGGCTAATAGCAGGAATTCAGCGAGGTCAGTTTTTTGACTGACCTCGCTTTTTAAGATACACAATTATGACGGTAGCCTTGAGTCGTGCTGAAAGCATGGTGGCTGACTGTCATCGACCCTGAACTGAGGAGTTTCGAGGTGGCCAAACAATTATTATTTGAAGATCGTGCTCGCCTGAAACTGCAGCGCGGTGTCAATACACTCGCCGACGCAGTCGCGGTAACAATGGGACCAACCGGTCGCAATGTCATTATCGACAAGAGCTTCGGCAATCCAGTCGTGACTAAAGATGGTGTGACTGTCTCTAAAGAAGTCGAACTGGAAGATCCTTACGAGCACATGGGTGCTAAACTCGTCAACGAAGTCGCAACCAAAACCAGCGACATCGCTGGTGACGGAACCACGACAGCGACAGTTCTTGCTCGGGCGATTTACTCCGAAGGTCTTCGCAGTATTTCTCTCGGTGCAAACCCAACCGTTGTACGCAAAGGAATCGAGAAAGCTGTCGACGCAGCAATCGAGTTCCTCGAAGAATTTGCACGACCGGTTTCTGGCAAAAAAGAAATCGAACACGTTGGTGCGATCTCTGCTAACAACGATATCGAAATTGGCAAGTTGATTGCTGATGCGATGGAAAAAGTTGGCCGCGATGGTGTCATCACTGTCGAAGAAGGTAAGTCCAGCGAAACCACTTTGGAACTCGCTGAGGGAATGCAATTCGATAAGGGGTACATCTCTCCTTACTTCGTGACTGATGCTTCAGAAATGAAAGCGATTCTCGAAGACTGTTACATCTTGTTGCACGAGAAGAAGCTCTCCAAC
>JABJMI010000722.1 GCA_018659505.1 Planctomicrobium sp. | reverse complement strand
TTCGCAGATAAGAAGCTAAACGCTTTACATCGACTTGTTCTTGGGCTGCTACAAATGCTTGTGCTACTTGATAAACTCCTCCTGAATATACCGGACGAACAGTAATATCTATCAGCGTCCGCTCGATGTTGGTCACTCGCTTGGGGAACTGTTCAATTCCAGCGACCTCCATCACTCCCATTTCTCCCGTATTACGTCCATTAAGAAGCCGGATGGTTTGGTCGTTGACTGTGACTGCATTCTTTGAAATACGACATTTTCCTTTGAAGGCTCGGTCAATTCCTGCCTGGGTTGGTTCGGTTCCACCACCCGTGAGTCGCTGCTCGATATTGAAGTAGATTGTTTTTGAAACTTGCTCTGTGAGATCGTGCTGTTGCATCGCCGTGAAATGGCTAAAGTAGCCTTTCTTTTGAATTGACTGTACGACGTCACTAAGTCCGATATCCCCCCATGTGTACCGAAGCGCTGGACGATGCGGAAATTCAAAACGGTACGTTTTCAGCTTGCCTTTCTCTGAAAGAAATTCAATGAATTTACGCACGCTCATCGACTGGGGCAACCTCCAAGTTTGTTGGTTTTCGCGAAGTATCGACTGGAGTTCAGCGTGTGTGATGATTCGTGAATGCTCTTTAAGAGTTGTGAAGATTTGATCGGAGGCGGTTTCTAATTTGGATGGCAATTCTTCTCTCCTGTAACAGCAATGATCATGTAGTATATATACTACATGATCATTTATCAACTAGGACTTTGATTAGAAAATATCATCTCGTTGTAGTATATATACTACAACGAGATAGATTTAACGAGTAGAGATTGTAAGAAACTACGCTTAAAGGACTTACAGCTGCCACTGAGAATATGGCTGCGACAACGAAGAGGTTGTTTACCAATGAAAAAACCTCTCTCCAATTCAATCAGGAGTGAGGTTAAAAAGTGGTCGGGGGCGGGCTTGAACCGCCGACACCTGGATTTTCAATCCAGTGCTCTACCAACTGAGCTACCCGACCTTAATTGCATTACAATTAAGTTTCCGAAGGAGATTTCTATCGGTAGATCGAAAACAATGCAACCCATTATCGAGAAGAAATTCGAGAGTGAATCAACTCAATGCTTTCTTGCAAACGAATTTGACCGTAACACTAAGGTTTACTCGATAAATACCGTGTTTAGCTGCCTACATCTTGTGGGGAATTCAGTGCGAGTTTGACATAAAATGTTCCGGATGTGATCTGGTTCGATTTTGGTTTCGGAAGTTTCAGCTGATTCTGCTGTTGTGTAGAAGAATACAAATCAGTTCAAGATGACTGACCTA
This sequence comes from Planctomicrobium sp., assembly GCA_018659505.1. Taxonomy (GTDB): domain Bacteria; phylum Planctomycetota; class Planctomycetia; order Planctomycetales; family Planctomycetaceae; genus Thalassoglobus. The sequence goes on along the minus strand of JABJMI010000722.1, from coordinate 6,152 downwards.
GCAAGATCGGTGATCTTCTCAGCTTAAACCTTGAAGTGAACAATCTTTGTGACTAGAATGTAGATTGCTACTCAACATTGTCGAGGAATAAATTCTCTCTACATTTCAGTTTCTGAGACGTAGATTTTTGTTTCAAAGCAATTTTTTCATTCAGCCTAATGATTAGCAATGTTAAAGCTGAACAGTTAACTATTTATTCGAATTGAGGATTATGTAGGGATGGGAGTTAAAAAATCAGGTAAAGGTCGTCGGAAACTCGGTCGTAAGAAACGTCGTATGCGTGCAAAAATTCGCCATCGCAAGTAAACAAATTGTGGTGTAGAACGCATGGAATTCAATAATTCAATCTAGTGATTGCTCTGAATTCCTGCTGTTTTCATCAAAAACGAGACCTCCCAAATATCAATCTGTTCCCCTAATACGTTGAGTCATGAGTAAATCGACAGATGTTCGGATCATTGATGCAGTTGTCAGTATCGAGGAACACCCTTTTCGGACCCCATTAAAGTTTGGTGGTCGGCTTGTCGAGAAAAATCGACTCATCAACGTGCAGGTGACGGTTGAAAACGGAAACGGTGATCACGCAATCGGCTTAGGAAGTATGCCGATTGGGAATGTTTGGGCTTGGCCATCAACCAAGGTTTCGCCTGAACAAGCTGAAAAAGCGATGGAGGAGTTCGCGACTCGCGTTGTTCGACTAACGGACATCGTCGATGACTTCGGGCATCCGGTAGACATTATCTATCACGTTTCTGCCGAATACTTCCATCAGGCAAAAGTGGTTGCAGAGCTGTTAGGGCTTGAAGAACCTCTTCCTGAACTTGCTCAACTGGTGGCTGCCAGTCCTCTCGACGCTGCTATTCATGATGCTTACGGCAAAGTCAACGAAGTCAATTCGTACAATGCCCTTTCCAAAGATTTCATGAATCATGATCTCGCGTGGTACCTTGATGAGCAATTCAAAGGTGAATATCTCGACAAGTACACATCTCGGAAACCGAAAGAGCGGATGCCGCTGTACCACCTTGTGGGAGCAGTCGATCCTCTGACCGATGCTGACATTAAAGAGCGGCTCAATGACGATCTGCCAGAAACGCTCCCCGAATGGATAGCAGCCGACGGTTTGACACATCTTAAAATTAAGCTCAATGGTGAAGACATAGACTGGGACGTGAATCGCGTTCTAGAGATTGAGGGGGTGACCGCTGAAGCACAATCCAAACGTGGTTGCGAGGAATGGTTCTATTCCACCGACTTCAATGAGAAATGTGAAAATGTTGAGTATGTGCTTGATTTCTTAAAGAGAGTTCAAGAACAATCACCGGCAGCTTACGACCGCATTCAATATATCGAACAGCCAACTCATCGCGATCTGAAAGCTCACTCAGACAACAAAATGCACGCAGCTGCAAAGCTGAAGCCAGTTGTTATTGACGAGTCGCTTGTCGATTACGAGGCATTATTACTGGCTCGTGAACAAGGTTATAGCGGAGTCGCATTGAAAGCTTGCAAAGGTCATACAGAAGCACTCTTCGCTGCAGCTGCTGCACAGAAATATAATATGTTCTTGTGCGTTCAGGATCTCACCTGCCCCGCATATTCATTCTTACACTCGGCAAGCTTAGCAGCCCGAGTTCCGGGAGTCGCTGCCATCGAAGGCAATGGTCGACAGTATTGCCCAGCTGCCAATCGCGTCTGGGCACATCAGGTTCCCTCGATGTTCGAAATCACAGATGGAACAGTCGGTACCGGTGATCTTACGGGATTTGGTCTGGGATTTTAATCAGGTCAATTTCTGCTTCGATTAAAGTGTATTATTAAGTCTTTTCTTGAGTGATGACTTTCACTGAGATGATGCCCGGCTGAGTTTTTAAGTTATTGAGTTCAGGTTGAAGTAATCTTTCTGGCAGCCGAACCTGTTTATCGTTATCTAACGAAATCACGGGAACCATTCGGACAGTCTCAATGAGTGAGTCGTCTAATTCAGTTGGTTCTTTTTCAAGCTGAAATTCTACAACCGGTTGTTCAAAATCTGTTTCATTCAACTTCATCCAATAGATTGGATGAATCCCTTTGCTCCAAGGGTATCCAAATCGCCCGGGGCTGATTTCCTCTGCTCCAAATTTTGAACCATATAAGCGAGTGATTTGCGAAAAACGCATGTGCTGCTTGGTTGTTTCTCCTCCGGCAAGTTTTTTGTATTCGAGCTCATAATCTCTAACAATGAAATTGTGCGTCGTATTCTAATACTCAACGATTTCGATCGGTTCAAGCTTTGTTGGTGCATGATCTAATCGAGAATTGAGTATGAAGAATGCAATCGGTAACGTAATCGCTCCCAAGAAACCGATTCCAAGAAAGGACGGAGTCGAACTCTTTGACTTTTGTTGATTCTCGCTTTTGCTCCACAGTAAACGACCGAGGATGCCGCCAATAAAAAATCCACCGACAGCAAGTCCAGTCGGCAGTTTCCAGTCTCCACCGATTGGGAATGAAAACATCATCACATCAAAGGCTGCCATGAAAAGCAGAACGACAAACGCAATTAAAAAAGCGACCATAATTGCGGTAAAAGGTGATGTCCCGCGCATCGGTTGGTCATTTTTCAATATGTATTCTCGTTCAGGGTCGAGACCGAGATACCCATAAAGTGCATTTGAAGAATCACCTTTACCAGGTAACCGCACGAGAGTGACATAATCACCTCGTTTCAAAGGGCACGACATTTGATTCAGCTTGCTTGTTGACCAATTGTCGGGTTCAGGGAAATCTTGAATCAAATGTTGATCGGTATCAGGCTGACGATACTCTACCCGTGCAACATGTCGAAAGGCGGGAACATCTGCAGTACCGGAGTCAACTTTTTGACAGTCCAGTACGCGCCCCATAAATGGCTCTCCATTCTTGACATAGGTATAACGCCCCGTAGAAACGAGACCCGCCAGGTAGTTCCACACACCGAGACCGACAAGCCCAAAGCCGATCCAGTGCAGCCATTTCAGCGGGAGGATGTAAAAACTTAATCCTTGCACAAAAGGAATCGGCCAGAAAACAATGAACATGATTCCCAGTGCAATTAGCGAATAGATCATGCCTCGCTTACGTCGCCCATGCGAACCTTGACGTAAGTATTTGGGAATCGGTCGAGGCGTTTGCGGTTCAAATTCTTCCCCGTGATCGAACTCACCGGGAGGGTCAAAGGGTTCTAACTCTGGTAGTTGTGGCACTGTTGAATCTTCATTCGATTCGGCTCCGGATGGATCTTCAAGATCGGCACGGGAAGCATCGTCATTCAAAACTGAGTCATCATCAGGTAGCGACATAATTGTTCCTTGTAGTGCGAAGAGATCCACAATTCTCTTGAACATCTCGTAAAGATTCAATGTCTGTAGAAATATTCCTCTTCAAATAAGCTGAGCTATTTCACTAAGCTTTGAATCTCTTTTGGAGTATGAACTCAATCCTTTTCTTGTAGATGAAGTTTTGCAATGCGAATCTGCCTACCGCTACTCGTTCTGACTCTTGGATGTGGTTCTACGACCGTACCCAAAGAACCATCGCAGAATTCAAAAACTAAGGCCATTTCAAAATCATCTCAAGTCAATCCATCTCAAACTGAGGAAAGGACTGCTTCTGAGGCGACAGACTCTCATAGCGATGAAACAGAACTCTCGCCAACAATGAATGAAGTTTCTTCGTCTGAATTGAGAACGATCCCTCCTAACAGGAAAATTTCATCCGCAGACTCATTTGTCCGCGAGCCAGAGTGGATCCCTCAACTATTTCAGGCGACCCCTCAGGTTGAAGCGATTCGCTTTGAACTTTCAAATCGATATTCAAATTCTAAGGCACGTTGTCAGATCATTGTGAAAAATAAAAATGAGCAATGGAGCATTCAGCGGTCGTTACCAGAACTTCGCCAGATCGATGTGGGTTCACTTTCTGAATTCAGCAATCAACATGAAGTGAAACTTTTCGGTCTTAAACCCGATACGCGATATGAGGTCAGTTTAGAGATCCAAAGTACGGAGCTTGGAAGTAACTTGTCCAAATCCTTATCGATCAAGACTCAACCGGTTTCAGACTTGTTTCCGCGAATTCAGGTTAAGCATATCCAGAAAGAGAAACTCGAGCCGGGTCTGACGCTATTTAATTTGATTCGCTGGGAAAACGACAAGCCCGACACCGATTTCGGTGCCATCTTTGCCATCGACTCTGCAGGCGATATTCGCTGGAGCTACATCGCACCGCATCTGATTTTTATCGTTCGGCAACTTGCGAATGGAAATCTTTTATACGGGTACGGCAATCGAACAGATGGTCTGATTGAAATCAATCTGACGGGGCAAGTTATCCGTCAATGGGATGCTGCCAGATTAGGACGCACAGTCGCTGCACATGCGCTGGCTGTCGATGTCGACTCATTACACCATGATGTCTATCCCACAAACTCAAAAACCTTTCTCGCATTAGCAACTCAATTACACGAAGTCGACTCATATTATGATGCGAGCTATCACCCCAGAAAACGTATCGAAAACGCATCTCTAGTCACAGACGAAGTTGTTGAGTTCGCTGAAAATGGAAATATTCTTAAGCGGTATTCGTTGCATGACCTCCTTGATCCACAGCGAATTGGATATGGCTCGCTGCACAATTTCTGGGATTCACGAGGGTACGAATCAATTAGAAGAGGGACGTTCGACTGGAGTCATTCTAACTCCGTAACTATTGATCCGCAGGATGACAATATTATTGTCTCTGTTCGCCATCAAGATGCAGTCATCAAAATTGATCGACAGACCGGGGAACTCATTTGGATTTTAGGAACGCCTAAAGGCTGGAAAGGAAAACACGCCGAGAAAGTTTTAAAGCCATCTGGAGGAGTAAGCTGGTCCTATCATCAACATGCTGCGGAGGTGACGCCACACGGAACATTATTGATGTTCGATAACGGAAATTATCAGGCAGTTCCTTTCAATAAACAGAAACATGCGACTGACAACTACAGCCGAGCTGTTGAATATCGTATCGATGAGAAACAGATGAAAGTCGAACAGGTCTGGGAATACGCAGCGACCACCAAGGACCGATTCTATTCAACCTTTTTATGTGACGTGGACTGGCTCCCGAAAACTGGCAATGTCTTGATCACAAATGGAGGAGAAATTCGTGACGAGAAAGGGCTCCGCACCGACTTCGCCCCTGGTGATCAACAATGGGCAGAAATCTTTGAAGTCACTTACGGAACCAACTCGGAAAAAGTTTTCGACGTCTTAATCGATTCCCCACCAGAACGACCAGAGATTGGTTGGTCAATCTATCGGGCAGAACGTGTGGCTGATCTATTTCATGAGAAGTGAAATTAGGATTTGTGGCTATACTCAACTTGAAAAAAATCACCGCGGAGACGCTGAGCCACGGAGGAAGAAACAATACGCTGTTTGCGATCTATTCTGTCCTCAGTGCTCTCCGTGACTCCGTGTTGATTCATTTCTTGAAATGGTTGCAGCTACAAAGAACTCGCATGAACCAAAATTGGCCATTGCGAATTCTTAGTTCCTTATTTCACCTGTTCCTTTGACATTAAGTATGCAAACAGGTCAATGATCTCTTGATTCGACATTTTGTCTAATTGACGTTCGGGCATCATTGAGAGTTTAGAATTCTTACGAGCTGCGATATCTTCGATGAGAAGAGTCAATTCTTCATTGGGAGTTTGTATGATGAGCGTTTCTTCGTTCTCTCTTTGAATGACTCCGCTGATGGATCTTCCATCTTCTAAGACGATGATCGACATTTGGAATTTCTCTGCGACCTCCGCGCTAGGGTCAACAATGTTGCTGAGAAGATAGTTTAAATTGGATCGTTGTGAGCCAGTCAAATCAGGACCGAGTTTTCCGCCTCCTCCGTATAACTTATGACACGACGCGCAGGTTTTCTCAAACAACTGTCGACCATGGCTAGCATTCGCTTCGGAGAGAACAGTTTCCGTGAGCATGTCTCGCAGAACATTTGCTCTTTCTTCTTTCTCAGCAATCCCTCAGCTTTCTTCGCTTTTGTCAACTTGGCTTTGGCGGCTCTCTCCTCTTTGGCCAGCTGCTTTTTCTCTGCTTCTTCCTGCTTCAGCCTCAACTTTTCAGCCTTTTTTT
>JABJMI010000141.1 GCA_018659505.1 Planctomicrobium sp. | reverse complement strand
TGTCCAAGACAATGGACAAATCATCAAACTGGTTGGCGAAGGTGAGTACGAGTTCAATAAAGAACGGGGATTCACGTCTAAGTATGAGTTCAAAGGAACTTATCTCGTCGAGTCAGAGCAGGTGACTCTCAAAGTTCCGCTGACTGTGACTGCTTCACTCTTGTCGCGTCAAGAAATTGATGCAGAGGCAGAACGTATTGCTAAAGCAAAGAATGAAGAACCTGCTCGTCCGAGTGTGACGAACTCGATGGGGACAGCACCGAAATTAACGATTCCCGTTAAACAGCAGATTTCAGAGATGGGCTGGGGCATCAAGTCGTTAACCTTCAGTCCCGATGGAAAGTTTGTCGCTGCCGGTAAGGCGGATGATTTTGTTGAGATCTATGATGTCGAGTCTGGTCGCAAAGTTTTCACTGAAGGTCGCTTACGAGAGATGGGGAACATCTCAGCCATTACCTTTAGCCCCGATGGGAAATACCTTCTTGCAGGAGGCTTTAAGGGTTTAATCAAAATCTGGTCGGTCGCTGAAAATGGTCTGTTGACTCCAGCGGGTGAATTCACCGGTCATTCCAGAGAAATCTCTACAATTGTCGTCTCACCAGATAGTCAAAACGTTCTCTCCGGAGGAGCTGAAAAACAGGTTCGGTATTGGAATCTGGAATCGCAAGCAGAAGAGTCTGTCAGCGAAGGTTTTGAGTATGGCAAATTCGGGATTTATTTCCTTGGTGAAGAGCATGCTCTCGTTTCAGATGGACGAATACTCAAAAAGTTGAATCTTCAAAACGGCGAAACTGAACAAACTGTTGAACTGCGCTCTTCCGGGTCAGCGAATAACGTCTTCTTCTCTCCAGATGGAAATATTGTTGCTGTTACAGATGGATATTCATTGAAACAATGGACAACCTCGGACGGCAAGGATCTTCCAGAATTAAAGGGAAAAGAAGTTCTGTGGGACGCAGACTTTTCCGCCGATGGGGAAAAAATCATCGCTGGTGGTCGCGGACATTTAGTTGTTTGGGATCTCGACAAACAAGAACGAGAAGGGCACATTCTGCTTGGAGACAGCATTATGTACGTCAAGCCTTTGGAAGTTTCCCGCGATGGAAAATACGTTGCGTGCTATCCAAGTGCTGCCGGGCAATCGTTATGGGTATTCGAACTTGATAAAGAAGAAAAGTGATACAACGATGAGCTTTGCCACCCACTTCAAGTGGGTGGCGAAACATCAATAATAATATCTTCAATTACAATTGAGCACTCGGTTCAAGTTTCAATTCTTTCACTTGAGTTCTCAGTAAAATTTCTAATCCAAAGATCGATTCAAAAAACTGTCGGTTCCTGCGCATTGCGATTTGTTCAACGGATAAGTCGTCGACGTTGGGGACAGTAATCACGATCCTGTCACGATTCTTTGTACACGAAATCTCTTTGACTCGCTGAGTTCGTGAAGCATCCATCGCTATCGCGAGTCGTAAGATCGCAGCCAGCTTGGAGACGGCAACTCGGCGGTATCGATCCATTGAAGCGTAAGGTTGATGGTTCGATTTAGGTAACGCTCTACGGTGGTATCTGGCAACTAAAGCGACAAGTGCCAAGTCTTCAGATGTCAAACCGAAAAGATTTCCGTGCATGATCAAGTACATCGAATGCTTATGAATACTGGATGTGTTGATGAATGCTCCTGTCTCATGCAGCAGAGCCGAAACGTACAATAGTGTTTCGAATCTTGCGTCGAGTTCATGTTCTTTTTGTAGCTGACGAAACAGTTGTCGCGACAAATCTGCAACACAATTGGCATGGTCTTCATCGACATCGTACTTTCGTGCGAGTTCCCAGGCAGAGCGGATGATTTGCGTTTGAAATTCTTCGCTCCAGTCGATCCCTTCTGCCATGTCGTTGAGCAATCCATCCCGCAGATTCACATTGGAAACTAAAATTCTTGGGACTCTTAACAACTTCGCCATGATCAAGTTCACCAGAAGTGCCGGACCGACAGTCTGTGCTTCGGGAAAAGTGAGATGATATTTCGACGCCAGCTCAGCTTCATCGTATGAACAGATATGTTGTGTGAAGATCTCAAGTTCCTCGACCGAAAGCTCCACCAGTGCATCGTCTGCGACAGTCGTTTTCAGGATTTGAGCGACTGCAAAACGAATGTCTCCACCCATCGCGACCATATTCACAGGCGAATCGACAGCGATCAGTTCTGTTAAAGGTTCCAGCTGACTACGTATTTCCGTCGCCATGATTGTTTGACGTTTCTCTGCCGGGAAATGAAACCGTGACAGAGATTCGAGGAGTCGCAGCGATCCAAGTCGAAATGCGTGTGAATAAGCGACATCTCCCTTCTTGAGGAGTAAGAGTTCGGTATTCCCTCCACCGACTTCGGTAACAAATGAGAGCGACTGAAATAAGTCGGGCTGAGCCGTCAGAAGCGGTTGAACACCACGGTAAGTAATTCGATGAATTTCGGCAGCGTCGAGTGTTTCAACAGACAGTCCAGTCGCTACGTAGATTCGGTCAGCGAACGTGATTCTGTTAGCGGCTTCTCGAACAGCACTGGTTGCGACAACGCGAATATCTTTCGGGCGGGTAATGTCATACTCATCCAGCTTTCGACGATACGCCTTCAAGGCAGCGACGCAAACTTCAATCGTACTGCGACCAATTTCGCCTGTGGTGAAGGTATCTTTCCCCAGAGTTACTGCCTGCGATAAAGATTCAAGAATCCGAACATCTCCCTCTGGAGAGATCTCTGCAATCGCCATGCGAACGGAAGTCGTTCCAACATCAATGACAGCGACGGTGCGAACTCGTCCGATTGTTTTGTGTATAGGGATATTCAATGGAGGAGTCCTGATTCGAGGAAATTATTTCTTGTAGGATAGTAACGAATTGGTATTCGTTCGCATTATCGAAATTCAGGGGATGATAACGAAATATAAAAATCCGATGAAAAGTATATCGCTGCTGACGACCCTGTTTGCGTCTCTGACTATTTCATTAAGTAAGTTTAGACAGGAATGACATGATGCACATGATAAAGTTGAACATTGCCGCATTCTATAATGCAGCACGTCATCTTTAACTCCGGTTTGCTGGTTTAAAGACTATTCAAACATCCTGTAAATCATGTTCATCCTGTCTCTTTACTTTTTTGGCTATTCGCACTGATTTATGGCATTAAATAAGAAATAAATCCACCGCGGAGACGCTGAGACACGGAGGAGTCAATTCAGAGCAATCATTGATTTCCAGCAACTTAGTTCAAAGCGATAAAGAGACTCTTCTATTCGTTTCTTAATTTCTTCTCTGTGCCCTCAGTGCCTCCGTGTTTCAATCCATTTGCCAAATAGAGCATTGGGGATGCTCTAGAATCGATCCACTCGATACGGAGTCGGATCAACATGAGGTGTCTGCTGGGTGATCAACTCTGCAACCAGTTTACCGGTGGCGGTTGCCATGGAGAGTCCGAGCATACTATGACCGCTGGCGATCCAGGCATTCTTGAATTTTGGGAGCTGACCGATCATCGGGATGCCATCGGAACTCATGGGACGCCAACCAGACCACTTCTCTTGAATCGGTTCAGCCATCGGTTCTTTGAGATAGTGTTTCGCTCCGTTCACGAGTAGTTCCAAACGCTCTTCGCGGATTGTTGAATCATATCCTGCGAACTCCATCGTTGATCCAATTCGATAGCCTGAATCCATGGGAGTGATTGCAACGCGATGTTCTTCGAAAATCATTGGATACTTCGGGCAGACTTTTGGTCGCGGCATTGTGAGCGAATAACCCTTGCCGGGTTGGATCGGAATTGATGCCTGCAACTGTTTGCCGAGCGTCGGTGTGAGTGCTCCGGTCGCGAAGATGACTTGGTCTGTTTTGATGAGTCCCGTCGAGGTCTGGATTCCGTTCACTGTTCCGTTAGAAGATTCAATCGATTGAAACTGACAATCTTCAATGATCTCGACTTGATTCTCCTCGAGCCTTCTTTTCCAGGCAGCCATCACTTTATCGGGGCGGACATGTGAATCACATTCATATAGCCAACCACCAGCGATCCCAGCTTTCAAAGCAGGCTCAAGTTCTGTTAACTCAGCACCGGCAAAAGGTTTGGCTGCCAGACCAAATTCATCTTGTAATAGCTTGTCGGTTTTCTCGTAATGATGAAAATGCTCTTCCTGATCATGCACGAAGAGGAGGCCGTCTGTATGCAGTTCACAGTCATCAAGGATGTTGGCTTGAAAAAGAGAGAGGTACAACTCACGAGAGGAATCAAGCAGAGCCTGCCGGGCGTAGCCTGCGTGCAGCATATCTTTGTGATTACATTTCCGCGCGAACTGAAGCAGCCAGTTGAAGAGGCTCAAATCAAAGTGCGGCTTGATTGAAAATGCCGAATTCTTTTGAAACATCGTCTTTAATGTTGATGTCACCGCCCCCGGCTGGCAGAGCGGAAGGATATGACTGGGAGAGAGATAACCACAATTTCCGTGTGAACAACCTTGCCCGAACGCTCCTCGATCAATCACCGTGACATCTGCCCCAGATTGATTCAGATAGTAAGCGCACGCTGCGCCGATCACACCACCCCCAACGATGACAATACGTGCGGTCTGTTGATGTTGATCAATGTTGTTTGGTGACTCTGAATTCAATGTCGTATTCCAGTTCGAAACGGATCGTTTTGATCAATGAGCAGAGTCGATTCGGCGTTGACGTATGCTGTTCCGGTGATGCTGGGGATCAGTTTTCCATCGCTGTTAATTTCAATCGAGCCTTCAAATAAACTACCGAGGATGCTTTCCTGCCGAAAGATTTCTCCCGGCTCAAGTTGTTTGGACTCAAACAAACAAGCCAGTTTTGCACTTGTTCCCGTTCCGCACGGTGAACGATCGTACGCTTTGCCGGGACAAAGCACAAAGTTTCGGCTGTGGTTCTCAGGATTCACCGGTGGTCCAAAGAGTTCGATGTGATCGATCTCAGCACCATCCTCGCCGGTGATTCCATTTGCATTGAGGGCTTGACGAATCTTCCACGTAAATTGAGTCAGGCGCTCGACGTTTTCCAAACGCAAGGTTTGCCTGTGTTGATTCACGAGGAAAAACCAATTCCCGCCCCAGGCGATATCACCACGAATGATTCCGATTCCCTCGACCTCAACTTCAACATCCGCACGATGACGGTATGAGGGTACATTCTGAATCGTGACCCGATTGTGATCGAACAATTCGAACCCAACCGTTCCGACTGGAGTGTCAATTTGATGGTGACCCGTTGGGATTCGATTGAGGTATTGCAACGCGATTGCAACTCCAATCGTGCCGTGCCCGCACATATGCAAAGTGCCAACATTATTGAAGAAAATAACACTCGCCACCGAATTTGGATTCGTTGGCGGAAGCAATAAGGCTCCGACCATAACATCCGAGCCGCGTGGCTCATTGACGACCGCTGAACGAAATTCATCAAATTGTTCTTCAAAGACCAAGCGTTGATCACAGAGCGAACCATCTCCTAAATCTGGAATCCCTGTAATCACAACGCGCGTCGGTTCACCACCAGTGTGCGTATCGATGGTGCCAATTCTTTGCAAAATATTTGAGTTCGAAAATGGAGTCATTGCAAAGTCACCAGAAAACGAAATGAATCACCACGAAGACACGGAGAAGTAAAAACGGTGAGATCAAATGTTGTCAGTCCAATCTTTCCTCAGTGCTCTCCGTGTCTCCGTGGTGAATTCCTTCTTTATTGAATTGAGCCACAGAATTTCCCGCAGAACCAAAGTCTCAACTATTGCCGCTCAAGCGTTGCTTCTCATCTCGAACTAATTGAGTGACGTGCTGAGAGGCTTCAGCCAGTGGAATTCGATCAGCGTCGCCACCTTTGCGCCACTTCACTTCTGCGATTCCATCTTTCAATCCTTTGCCACCGACGACGACTTTCAGAGGAATTCCGACGAGGTCGGCATCTTTGAATTTGAACCCGGGGCGGGCATCGCGATCATCCATTAAGACGTCAACACCTGCTTCCTTTAGCTCATCGTAAATTCGGTTCGCTTCTTGCATCACTGCTTCATCTTTGACATTCAGCGGAATCAGTTCGACCTCATACGGGGCGACTGTCATCGGCCAAATCAGACCGTTCTCATCGTGACAGGTCTCAGCTAAACCTGCGATGATGCGGTTCACTCCGATTCCGTAACAGCCCATGATGATCGGATGTCGCTGTTCTTTTTCGTCGAGGTAATCAGCGTCAAGCGATGAGCTATACTTCGTGCCAAGCTTGAAGACATGACCGACTTCAATTCCATGCACAAAACTGAGTTTGCCTTCGCAACGAGGACAAGGATCCTTTTCTTCAGCGTTACGAAGATCAAATGTTTCGGTGAGATCAAAATCTCGACCGGGATTCACACCTGTTAAGTGCTGGTCGACTGCATTCGCTCCGGTGACACCATCAACAACTTCAGCGACATCGTGATCTGCAATGAAACGGCATTTGAGAGATGTTGGTCCTGCGAAACCGACTGGAGCACCGGTTACTTTTTGAATCGTTTCTTCGTCAGCGAGTTCAAGATCTGTTACTGATAACGCTCTGCGAAGTTTGCCTTCGTTCGCTTCGTGGTCACCACGCAGCAACACTCCGACAGGTTCTCCGTCAGCGAGATAGACCAACGTCTTGATCATCTTAGCTGTTTCGATATTCAAGAAAGTTGCAACTGCTTCGATGCTTCCCATGCCGGGAGTCTCAACCGTCTGCATCTCAGTAGAGGAATCTTTGCCTGCGATTTCTGGCTGACTGCGACCGGTGTCGGCGCGTTCGAGGTTTGCAGCGTATCCACATGATTCACAACGAACGATGCTGTCTTCACCGTTTTGAGCGGGAATCATAAATTCGTGCGAAGCATCTCCACCGATGGGACCACTTTCTGCTTCCACTGGAATGTACTCAAGTCCACAGCGAGAATAGATACGGCAATAGGCGTCGTACATTTTTTGATACGACTCATCAAGTTGCTCGACCGATGTTCCAAAGCTGTAGGCATCCTTCATGAGGAATTCGCTAGTACGGAGAACCCCGAATCGTGGGCGTTCTTCGTTGCGGAATTTTGTCTGAATCTGATAGACCGTGAGCGGCAACTGACGATAGCTATTGATCAACTTCGACATGAGATCAGTGACCACTTCTTCATGAGTTGGTCCAAGTGCCATGTGCAATTGTTGGTCGCGCCGTTTGATCGGGAAATTGATCAGGACATTGCCAAACGCTTCTTTTCGTCCGGTTCGTTCGAAAAGCTCAATAGGTTGAAGTGCGGGCATAAAGAGTTCGACGGCTCCCGCATTATCCATTTCTTGACGGACAATTTCCGCGGCCTTGCGGATCGCACGGTATCCTAATGGGAGATAGGTGTATGCACCCGCCATCAGCTGGCGGATCAGTCCCGCGCGCAACATTAGTTGATGGCTGGGGATTTCCGCATCCGAGGGAACTTCCTTCATGGTCGGGATCAAAGACTGGGACCAACGCACAACACACTCCTTTTGTAGGGCAGGCTCCCGCCTGCCACTGACTCTGAAATATCAATGAACTCTGCAAAAGCGGCATCATCACGACATTTCAAAGAGTTGTCGAGGGAAGATGGTCCGAAAGCCGCAACGGTTAGTCGCTTTGCGTTTTATAGCGGGAACTTGCCTGTTGTAGAAACTTCTTCTCCGCATCGGTGAGAGAGTCAAATCCATTGACGTTGATCTTCTCCAGCAATTCGTCCACTCTTTGTTTGGTCTCGACCTGGGTTTGGGCTTCTTTATCGCGCCGTTTTTCATCTCGGCGGAGTTTCCAGCGTTCCATCATGCTGAGTTGCGGTTCCGGTTCTTCTCGGAAAAGTCCGTATTCATCATCTTCTCCGGGACCATACTCAAACCCTAGGTCACCAAACTGCTGAGCGAAAACAGCCTGCATATGAGCTTGAAGACCGAACATGAAGAGAGCAAAACCGATGAAGACAGCATCTGTTGATTTCGTGAAAGTTCCTATAATCGCCAAGAAAATACAAACGATCATGCTCGCGTAGAGAGTCCCGATTCTGGCGGTGTTACGATCCCAGCGTAATTTGGCAATGGAAAATGTAATCTGACCACCATCCAGGGGGTGAATTGGCAATAGGTTGAAAACAAATAACTTGAAATTCAGGGCAAACAGCAACACGAATACGCTATTGATGGAACCGGGCAGGTTCGAGAGCGAGAATTCAAGCGGCGGTAACATGATCGGGCGCAGTGATTCCCAGAAAACGTCAGCTGAGAGAACCGCTGGAAGACTCACAATGCATAATAAGAGATTCGCCAGTGGACCACAGGCAGTTGTCCAGAATTCTGATCTGAAGTTGTTCGCGGGCGACACAAATGCCAGACCCCCGAAAGGCCACATTAGGATTTCATCCCCATCTCCGCCTGTTCTTCGTGCCCCGAAGACATGGGCAAATTCGTGAATCAATATACTCACAAACAGCAATGCCGACGCCCACAAGCCGATTACGATTGGCAAACGCAGGCATAGAAAGATGATCAGGACGAAAAACCAGAGACTCACCCTGACCGTGACACCAAAAAAGCGTCCCAGCAAAAATCCCAAAACCAGTGGAGATTGGCGAATATCCATTACGAACTGATGTCGTCTGAAAAGTTAAAACGAGAATGTAATAGAAAATCCTATCACCGAAGCCTCTTCTGGGCAATTCGCATCTTGCAGAATCGTATGTCTAATGGTGGGAAAACCTTTCCAAAGGGAGGGTCGCCAGCTAGACAACAGAATAAAAATATCAAGAAAGATTGCCAGACAATCGCAGGAAGTGGACCTGCGAGATTGCAGGACCATCACATTCTGGTAACATCTTTTTATTCAATTTGATAATATTTCATTTTGAACTTTTCCGTATTTCATTTGTCGTCATTTCCAGGTGAAGAACTGGATGTGCGAATTGCAAAGAGTTACGGAAGCCATTCCATTTCAAATAGTTGTGTTCAATCGAACATTTTGCCTTTTCATTCATATTCTATTTATTCCACTTTTTTTCCAGGCGAAACTTCGATTGGGTAGAGGAATTATTCCTCAATTCAAACTGTTCCAAGTTGTTGACATTGGTGTCTAATGCGGTGTAGTCACTCCATTTTTGCGATCTTGTTTCTGATTCAAAAAGGAACTCGACACATGATCATGTGTCTCCTGGATGATGATGAATCAGGGTTGCATAATGATGAACTCTTACAGCCACTAACAACTCATTTTCGAATTGATTTTTTCGAAATGCAGAAGT
>JABJMI010000396.1 GCA_018659505.1 Planctomicrobium sp. | reverse complement strand
CTTCTCTCCCTGACATACCGTTTTTAGCCCTGACACAAACATGTCAAGTGATTCTGATTTCAAGACATAGCCAGCGACACCAATCTTGAGTGCGAAATCAATGTAGACATCCGAGTCATAACTGGTGAAGAAGACGATTTTTGTTGTCGGCAATCGCTGAATGATTTGCTCAGCGACAGCTGTCGCTCCTCGCCCAGGCAGCTCAATCTCCATGATGACTACGTCGGGAACTCGTTCCATAACTTCAAAGAATGCTTTGTCCGAGTGGTTCACGGACGCCACCACATTGAACTCTTGCGTTTGGTTCAAACGATTCTGTAGAGCCTCGATCACCACAGGATGGTTGTCTACAAGAACGACATCTTTCTTTGATTCAGTCATTGAATTGAACTCTTTTCATGGTTGTTCAGATAATAAAAATTGAGCAACCTATATGTGGACACCTGGACACACCTGACTTTGGATGGTGTACCACTGTCACTGTGTTCACGTCAATCACAACTCTTAAATTATCTACTGATCAGAGTGAGAGCGTGAAGTGGTAGAGTAGAATCACTCATCGTAGGAGAATCTGGAGAAGGATCGTAAACCCTTATAAGATAATCTTTTATAAAAACTAGCAACTGGCTGACTACAGTCGCAAATTCCTGCAATTGGTGCGTGTTTGAGAGTTATCACTGCAAAGCGTCAGCGGGTTCAACAGAAATACTTTTCGCCAATCTGATGATACTTTTCGACAGTGACAACTAGATGTCACCGATTGTTGATTTTCAACAAATTATGAAAGAACTAAAGCAATTTTACTTGATTTTCCATTGTTCATCGAAGAAATTTGCATCGATAATTTTTCCGGGCCAGCGAGAATTCGGAGGAGTATCAACATTGATGATCGCCCAGTCTGGAAGTTTCGGAGTTTGGCGAGCGTTATTCAGGTAGTCGTACTCTCGATAAGTGAAGCTGCTGTTGAAGACGATGTATCGTTGGGGATTGAGAGGATTCGGATGGATCAAGACCGGAACGTGATTTTCGGTCGCATAATTCTTCTCTCCCACTTTGATTTCGTGGTCAGTCCATAAAATGGGAAGTTTGTCAGCGACTATTTCCATCATTGAATTCGATTCGGGAGTTCCCCATAGAATCAGATTGTAACTCGCGATGTCATCCGCGGTGACTTCGGTATCCGCTTTGATTCGCACATCACCCCGCATGTGCCGACGCCATTCCTTAACAGCGCGATTCATTTCAGAATTCACCCAAGCTTCAACCTTCGTGTCTTTGGATTTTTCCGACGGTTTCACAAAAAGGAACGGTGTCATCAGAGCATCATCAATTGGTCCCTGCAGGTCATTTTTCTTTTGATACTTAGGAGTCTCTGAGGAGCGCCCGCTTTTCCATTTGTCTCCATCACGATGAAAGTGTGCATGAAACGAAAGGTCTGACTTTGAATGATCGACTGGCGTTGCCTGACCGTCAATCCTAATGTTTGCGCTATTTTGAACATCAAACGGTGAGGCGCCAGAGGGAAAATCGATTGAGAATTCAGTGACGTTTGAGGTGTCAATTTTCAATGCATGATTACCTATAATCGATGCTTCGATATGACTTCGTTCCCAATGTTCTTGGAGTCCGTGAATGGTTACCCAGTTCATGCGATTGTATTTCAATGTATACGTCGTGAAGTCGATCACCGTAGGAGTTTTTTCTCGACCTCGTGCTGCCAGATGATCAATTTTGTGCTGAATAATTACATTCGAATCGGGATGGATTTTATGAGCTGTGTTTGGACCGATGACGTGCATCAATTCGATATTGTGTTCCTTCAGTGCCTCTTCCATCACGTCTGCTGCTTGCTTTTGTTTATCTATTTCGCCGCTGTAAGCGATGGTTGGAACGTGTCGAAGATTTTCTGCGACATGATCGCAGTCGTACATCCGCCAGAGTTTCTCTTCATACCAGGGTGGGTTGAGAGTTTCGCCTTGAAACGATTTTAAGAAGCGAGGAGTTTCAGAAAAGCCAGCGCCTGGATTGGCTGCGAACCATTGGTCGGTGTAATGCACCGCAAACTGCCAGCAGCCAGCCCCTCCCATGGAGAAACCACGTACGGAAATACGATCTTCATCGATGTTGTAATTCTGTTTAACATGCTCCAAGGCTTCGAGCGTATCGACTTCGCCAGCAAACTTGAATGCGTTTGAATATCGACCATACGGATGCAAGACAATTCCATCATTGAGCCGATATTGTCCGTAACTTCTTGCTCGCTGCGAAATGAAATGCAACTCCATAGAACGTTCACCCCGTCCATGGAACCAGATATCGCAGCGAACTGGAGATGGATGCTCGAAGTTATAATTTTCAGCGATCTCCAACCCGTATGGTTGTACAGTTCCGTCTAGCTCAGAGATAAATCCGCGGACAACCAGTCCAGTTTGTCTAGTCCAGGGAGCTTTTCCTTCTGCGAGTTGCGCAGCTCGTTCGAACGCCATGTCTAGTAAATCATGCGCCGTTTTGATATCTCGCTCATGAAACATTTCCTGATGCCGTACCGCCTGTTTGACCGCACGATGAAGCACGAGCACATCGGGTAAATACTTTGCCACCACGACTTCACGCCCCAAAGCACTTTTCAAAGATTGAAGTTTTTGAATCGCCTTTGTTAATTCTTTGAGGCGTAGATTCAGTTCGCCGATTTGTACATTGGTCAGTTCGATCCCAAGTGGTGGAACAGGTCTGACATTCTCAATGGAATTATCTTGAGGACCGTCAGCAAGGAGAGGAGTCGTCGACATCCAGATGATTGCTAATAAAGTAAAACATAACCGGTGCATGCTAAACCAACTCAATTTAATATTGTGGAAATTAGTAATTTGATGGCATCTAAGATCGTAAGTCGACAGGAGCCGGTCAAGCGACTCATCAAAATCAATCTATTCTTT
>JABJMI010000168.1 GCA_018659505.1 Planctomicrobium sp. | reverse complement strand
TCCGCCATGCGGGCAGCTAAGATGTCTTTGGTCCCACTAAGAACGGTATCTTCATCTTTGAGATCAGGATGCTTTCCAATACAGTTGTTAGCGACCTTCGAAATGTCTACGTCTCCAATCCGTCCGTTCCAGATCGCATCTGCCAAAGGTCCGAGACCACGTGCGATTGCTTCGTCGGCACGCGTCTTTCGCTTACTTTTGAATGGAGCGAAGAGTTCATCCAGACGTTTCTTAGAGTCTGCTGCCTCAAATTGAGCTTTCAATTCAGGGGTGAGTTTTCCTTGTTCTTCGATTGCTTTGAGCATTCGCACAAGTTCGCTCTCGATCTCTCGTAGTTCAGTGACCTTTGCCTCGATGTCTCGAATTTGAACCTCATCGAGACCTTGAGTTTGGTGTTTACGGTATCGAGTAATGAAGGGGACCGTATTTCCCTCATCGAGCATGTTGACAACATTCAGAACTTGCTGTTCTGTCAGATTGAGTGTCTGTGCAACTTTTTGAATGATCTTCTGCTGAACGTCCATGTGATAACCTGAAGGAATTGGTTTGAATTTCAGAGCCAAGTTCGCCCTAGTCTCGATGTCAAAGTGAGGATTGTAGCGATTCTAACAGTTTTCGGTGATGTCAAGAGGGCTTTCGTGACGATTATAACGATCAGACTGATAGTGCGCGAAAAGTGCTGTCAGCGATTCGCAATCGACTTTCGTCTGGGGGGAAACCGACGATGCCTAGAGCAAATCTAGACTTCATCTCAACCGTTCTATCTCGTGGTATCAGCATTTTAAGTGGTGAATACGCACTACGTGAACAGAGAGAACATCGGGGTTCATTCTTTAAGCAACTTCTACGTTTCGCTGCTCCAACGGCTGCGTGCGTCCTCATGTCTCCGCTTGGAAATGCACAAGAGACACAATTTTCGCCAGGACCAGATGAAGGACGCGTGAGTCTTGTTGAACTTGCGGCTGCGAACGAGACACAACCGACTTATGCAAATCCACAACGGTCAACTTCGAATTCGCTGCAAGCTATCTTTGCTCCGAATGTCGGGAACGGTGTCGTTTCTGCGTTCTCAAATCGAGTGAAACCTGCATCGCTGGATACTCCGAATATGATCGGAGATTTCCTTGGCTATACGGGTTCAGTCTCCTTCAACACTGTCACTGCGGGTTCCCTGGAAACAACATCGGGAACATTTGCGTTGCCAGCGTCAGGTCGTGTTCCGAAGATTGCAGAGAACAATAGTGCGATCCCTCGTGATCGTATTTATTTTGCCTACAACCATTTCCATAATGCTTATGATTCATCTTCTACAGTCAATCCGAATGACGTCGATGTGGACATGAATCCCATTCCCTCTTCAACACTTGAAGAGCAGTTCGACCAGAATCGATTTACGCTCGGGATTGAAAAGACACTCTTTTACGGCGACCTGTCTGTTGAGGCACGGATGCCATTAGTCACCCAAATTGACCACACGGTTCCGAGTGTGACTGATCCGAATGCGACTGCATTTCGCTTTGGAACGAATGATCCCACTGGAAACTTAACCTTCATTCTGAAGCAGGTTCTGATTGACTGGTACGGTCCAGAGTCTTCAGGTGTCTTCACTGGTGGTTTTGGTTTGACAATTCCAACATCCGAAGGGGCGAATGTTCAACTCGGTGATGCGTCGTTTAATGTTGATGATATGGGAGTTCACTTTTCGCCTTATCTTGCCTTGCTCATCGACGGACAAAAGGGCTGGTTCCTACAGGCGTTTGCAGAGTTTGATACCTCAACCGATAAAGTGATCGTGCATGATCGAACAATGGGTCGCATTGGAAAGATGGATATTCCCGACGTGATCAATCTGGATGTCGGCATCGGCTGGTGGTTACATCGATACCCAAATCGTCGCTGGTTAAAAGGAATCGCTCCGATTGTGGAATTCCACCATTCAGCTCAACAGCAAGATCTCGGAACACTGGCGTTTCAATCGAATGGAGCACTTTCGAGCAGCAATGTTGTGGTTGGTGCTTTCAACGGAAAGCGAGACACATCTAACTTGACTGCTGGTGTTCATGTGATTTTGAATGATCACATGAATGCACGAGTTGGTGGAGTCGTCCCGCTTAAGGACGCTCCTGATCGTGAATTCGATGCTGAATTTGTGTTCCAGTTGGATGTCGTGCGGTAGGACGAATGTTACCGAGACCAGATTGAATGTCATTATCAACAATCCTATCTCACTGCATTGCTCAATGGAAAGAAGAAGGATTGGAGCTTGGTTCGCCGATTTCCGAAGATGAAGTGCGTCGCGTCTGGGCGGAACTAAATCAAGAGACGTCAGCCGATGTTGTAGAGCTGTATACGACTATCGGTGGATTCCACGAATACACATTCGATGATGACTTATTCTGGTCGCTCTGGCCATGGCAGTACTTGCAAGAACGTAATAAGGAATTACATCGCGAAGGTATTGTGTTTTGTGATCATTCCATAGAAATTGACTGTTGGGAGATCCGTTACGAGACAAGACAACACTCTTCAGTCTGGTCATCTCACGGTTATAAAACTTGGAGCTCATTAGAAGAGTTTTTCAAACAGTATCTGGAAGATCCGTGGCAACTCTTGTAGTGCCAAAATGAAAGTTCCAGCCAGCGATAAAGTTCGTCCTCCAACGGGATGTCGTGCGTAATCCTAATTAGTAAGCGTAAAAAGAAGAAGCTTGAACAGGAGTACGCAAAGATAGCAGAGGACTTTTAGAAATCCTTTCTCTGCTATCTCCTCGCTCTTCTGTTAATTTTCAAATCAGCGGTCGTGCCACGTGACCTTAATTGAGTGCCTTGCGTATCACAGCGAGCCAGTCTTGATTTTCTTTCTCAGGTGGTGTGCCGATTGTTGCCTTCTCTGCACCATTGATTGAACCAACACTCCCTTTAACGAGTGCTGCTCCTGTTCTGGGATTGAACCACTGGATTGCGTAAATTCCTTTTGCATCGCTAAGGTCAATTTCGGTTGAACCTCCTTTGGGGAGGTAGACCAAATAAATGTCATCAGGCTTTGCGAAGCAATATTTCGAATTATCGTGCTTCGGATTTCCAACTAACTTATCGTGGTTCTGCATTTCCCAAAATGGGATTTTCTCTTCAGCAAAGAAGTCCAGAGCGATACGGCAATAGTCCCAACTTCTGTCGCGACTGCGCCAATCTTCGCAGACGAGATCGTTCTCGACGTACTTGTAACCGAAGTAGTATTCGACGCCTGCTCCGCCAGCCATCAGTGTTCCCCAGAGAGTTTGCTGGCGAACTTCGTTTTCGGTATAGGTCATCTTTCCATCTTTATCATGACCGTCATAGCCTTTGTAGCCGAGGTCGGGACATTGAGCATGGGCAGCGGTTCCCGATTCATCAAAAGCTACGATCCAGGGCTTACCTGCTTCGGTTGATTTCTCGACCCATTTGACAGTTTGCCAATGTGTGTCTTGAATCCCGCTATTCTGTAAAGACAATCCAGCTAGCTTCGACTTGTCTCCGATGAGTGGAAGATACCGTTGGTCCTGTTCGTTTGGATAACTGTGCAAAACGATCGGGTGCGAGTAAGGATCGAGTGCTGTGATGTAATTGATCATCGCCTGTTGTTCTTCTGTTGACTGAGTGTTTTCTTCGCCAAGATTCCAGTTCAATGCCAAGTTGTGACCGAAGCGAGCAATTAATTCTCGACAATAGAGCTTACGCTGCAGCCCCATCTTTCCTCCATCCAGAGATTCAGGCACGTTTCCTTTTCCTTTCCCTTTGCGGTGGTCGTCGTTCTCGGTTTCCTGCATTTTAAAATGCAGATACATCCCTTTCGCAGTTCCGTGGTCGAAGACAATCCCCCATTGGTTAAGCTTACTACAGTCATAGTGCAGCTTGTCATTGCGTTCAACAAACGGCCAGACGTTGTCCCCATCTCCGCCAGCATTGTAAGTCAGAAAAGAAAAAGCGTTGCAGCCTTTGCCAGAGAGATAATTGATCGCACCGATCAACCCTTTTCCTTTACCATCTTTCCAGGTTGGATCGCCTGCATGCCAGTCCTGAAGATGGGGCTTGAATGTTTTTAATGGGACACGTTTGGCGTTCCCTGCGACGGTGTCATCGAAATCGGCATAGCCAAGTAAGGTCTCCGGAGCATCGGCTCCTGCTTTGAGAAAATATTTGCCGCTGCCAGCGAACTTGAGATAACGATTGTCGACGTAGTTCAACATCCCATGAGCACGCAAATCGCGTCCGGTTTTGTCTGAAGCACTCACTGTGAATGTCCCTTTGACGCCATCGAATGGTTTCATCGCTGTCGACTTCGCATCACGATTTAATGCGGCGTTCTCGCCAGTCACGAAATTGATCACATACTTCCATTCGCCTTCTAAGTCTGGGACGAAATGTGCTCGCCATTTAATGCCCGCCTGAGCAGATGAATTGGCTGCATCTCCATCGGCAGCGAAGTAACCTGGAATGACATATTTCTTACCTGAAGCATGTTGGCAAGTGAGAGTCATGCGGTAATCAGTGAATGGATTCGGCGAATTATCAAACTGATTTGCAAACGGACCATCGAGAGTGAAGGTCACTTTGTGCCAAAGTTTATGCTCACCAGAGATATCCACTTGTGCATATCCATTCTCTTCCCTTGGAAAGACTAAAGGCAGTTTGCTTACAGGGACTGTTGGACTGCCACCTGCTAGCGTCGGCTTTACTTCGTTAGAACCAGCATTAAAAGTCGCTTTGACAAACGGGAAAGGTTCCGGTGCTTGCCCGGAATGAACAACCGATGCAGGTCCAATTCCACTTGGTCTTTTGAAGTTCTTATCTTTCGTCATTAACCATTTGTCGAATTCAAACCCATCTTCCCGCATTGAGAAAGAAATCGTGTGTTCACCAGCCTTATCAATATCCAGATATATTTTGTGAGGCTCACCACAGTGTTCTTTCTCGGTGCGTTGCTTACTTTCCCACCACCAACTCTGTTTTCCTGCACACCATTGCAACCGTTGACCAGATTCAGGCCATTCCCCATCAAGGCCAACATGCAATCCATTATCTTCGCTGCCTGTGGAATAGGCTCTCACCCAAACGTAATATCGTCCCGGTGATTTGAAATGAACTCTATAATGAAGAACCGCCTGCTCACCGGGAGATGGGGAAAAATTCGCCCCTTTGATTAACTTATCAGCGTGAGTTCTGCGAGTGTCAGGCAAGATTTCAAGATAGGCTCCTCCACTGGCTCCAGGGACATGGTTAGGATCGCCATCGGGAGAAATATCTGGTGTTATATCTGCCGTTGAAAGGTAGAATTTCCGTTTCTCCGTTTTCGTTTGCCTGGCAAAGTGTTCCGCTTCAACAGCGACGATTCCGTCAGACTCTTGGAAGACGACTGTCGCATTATCTTCCGCTCCAATGCAGAAAGACTGAATCAGACCACAGGACAAAATGAGCAAACCGAAATTCAAAACAGGCTTCATCATAAACACTTCTATAGCTGACGGATCTCGATGTGATTTGACGTCAAGAGATCATACTACTTAGTACGAAGATTCACGACCGAAACAGCTTGAGAAAAAGATTTGGAAATGATCTACCGATTGATTCTAAATTCTATCTCTGAAGACATTATCAGACGTAATGTTGGATCTATTTTTGCGAGTTAGGGCACTCTGTTTGATCCAAGTCGCGAAGTCCCCTCTCCCCCGTGTAACGCTTTCCTTCTCGCCTTGAATCTTCATCGGGGGATAGGGTGAGGGGGCAACGAAGTAGTCTTTCTATCGTCCCCTCATCCTAACCTTCTCCCCACAGCAAAACTGCTGGCGAGAATGAATATCAAATGTGGGGAGAAGGGACTTGTTGAGCCGTTTGTCGGCGAACGACAAGACACGGTTCGCTTCGCTCACTCAAATTCAAGCGATATTAATCCCACATCACCTGTGACTCTGCTTCTAAGATTCAGGTTCTGACCACACCACTCAGCCAGCCGGCGAAGGTGCTTCCGAAAACCAATGGAATCCAAGCTGCTTGTTCGGCTCGAACGATACCGGATTGTCCGAGAAAGCCGCTACCCATCGCCAAGCCGTAGACGATTCCTAAGACAAGCATACATACAGCGATGTTGGTTACCTGCTGCATGTTGCTCATTTTGTCTTTGCGTATTATCAATGGGATGACGACATATAGACCAACCAGCGTTAGCAGCGGTGTCGTCAAACGGTTGTGCAAATGTGAAAGCATACTTCTTCGAGAAAGCACGCTGCCATACGGTTCTTGTAGACGTTGAAACAACGTCGTTGTCTTCATGAGAGAATAATTCGAAGTCTTACGGCTCATCTGGCTGAAAGTGAGATGACAATTCACAAAGACGTCGGCTCCGTTCGGCTGCGGAATCACCACTTCACTCCCCACTTCCGAAAGAGAAATTTTCTCAAGATCCATCGTCACTCCCTTGAGTAGCCAGCCTCCTTGAGGGTCTTCCAGAGTCGGTGACAGATAAAGTGCATCCTCCGCAATCAGGGTGTCCTGATTCGGCGAAATCACGGGTGGGAGTCGAAATTGCGGGAGATGGAGCCGTTTCTCTTCGGGGAAAACACTTTGACCTGATACGAACATTTTCCACTTCGGATCAAATTGCGGATCAACTTTCTGAGCGGTATTCGCAGTTTGACCATGCTTTCGCTGTAACTTGGGAGCGACGTTGGGCAGCACCAGTTCCTGGTTGGCAATCAAAACTCCATTCACAATGCACATGCCCAGCAATAATGAAATCGTAGCTCGATAAGTCGGCACACCGGCAGCGAGCACAGGATGAAACTCACCATTTTTCAGAAAAGATGCCAGCGCTACTATTGCCGAAATCACAACAATGGCGGGGCCGGCTAAGTTCAGGATCATCAACGACTGAAAGAAATAATGATCGATCATCAAGGCGAAGAGTTTTACGACTCCGCCGCCCTGTTTATCGACAGCGTATTGAAATGAATCTAGATTCACGAAGCCATCGACGACCACAAACAATCCGGTCGCTGCACAAAAGAAGACAGCAACCGTTTGCAAATAACGAAACAGTAAATATCGATCAAACGTGTTCAATGGAATTGCTAAAAAATTAACGGCATATATGAGGGGATTTCAGCGTTTGAATTACATGCAAATCTGCAAATCAGGTCAATACAGGTTCTGATCAAGTGTTTCTGTCAAAAGATAGACATTGACCCTCTTTCCTCAGTCGTCGTAAACTGACATTACACAGCACACAAGATGTGTGCAGCGAACCGTTCGATTCAAAACATCAAATTGCTTTGAAATGTCTAGCACCCTACCCAATTCGAACTCAGGTCAACTTTCAGATTGGCTGCGCCCACATCTGAAGTGGATTACGGTTCCGAGTTGGCTGCTTTCAGGGCTTTTCCATGCGATTCTGGCGGCAGCGATCATTATTATTTCTCAGCTACCAAGCTGTCGAGGCGATATTGGAGGAGATGAGGGCGAAGCGTTTCGAGATGTCGGTATACATATTCGCTCCAGCGATTCCGAAAATGATGACGAATCAGAAAGCGAATCTGATGACGCACCTGCCGAAGTTGTTTATGAGAATCCGCTAACGATCTCAGAACCGGAAACTGATTCGGCTCCTCCCGTAGCACTGCAACTCCCAAAGATGGAGACTCCTCTTCCGCGAATTGGTGCCGGTGCGATTCCAGTGCCTGTCACAAATTCGGCGAACGACTTATTACAGCCGAACGACAACAGCAATCCACGACCTACGTCGCTTGGTTCGGGTGCTCCCGTTGCAGGGGGGACTTCGTTTATCGGCATCGAGGATGTAGGTCGTCGTTTTGTTTATGTGATTGATCGCTCGTTCAGCATGGATAATGACGGAGCATTGCAGGCTGCGAAGACCGAGTTGTTGGCGAGCCTTGCTCGGCTTAATGAAACACAGCAATTCCAGATCATTTTTTACAGCGGAATCTTTGATGTTCTCAAACCACGAGACGGTCGCTTCGATATGTTTTGGGGAACTGACGCTCAAAGAATGCAGGTGAGTGGGCGGCTTCGTTCGATCGCTGCCAAAGGTGGCACTCATCATCTCCCGGCTTTGAATAAAGCTCTTGAGGGAAATCCCGATGTCATATATTTGCTCACTGATGGTGCATCAGAAACAGCTCTTACCGGCTATGAATTAAATCAAATCAAAAAGCGAAATCGCAGCGGAACACATATTCACTGCATCGAGTTCGGTCGCACGACAAGACCTGCACTCGATGGGGCCGGGAATTTCCTGAGAGAACTCGCGAAACAGAACCAGGGACAATACGTCTATCGGAATGTGAAAAGAAATCGTTAAAAGATGGTAACGAGAATTCGAGACTTTCTCTTCACGAAAACGGAACAAGGCATGGCGGCAATTACTTCGGAACCAATCTCAAAGAAATCCCGATGGCTCTGGTTCTGTACTATTTGCATTGTTGTCGTCGGTATCGATCAATGGATGAAGCAATACGCCCTCGTTAACTGGCAGGGCGTGCCGCCGCGGTCTTTCTTTTATGACATTTTTCGCATTCAGTTTGCCCCCAATCCTGGTGCGTTTTTAGGACTGTTTGGAAACCTCCCAGACCATGTTCGGTTTATCATCTTAACGGTCTTGAACGGCGTCATCTTGGCTGGCGTCTCAGCTTATATCCTCTTTGGCAAGAATGTTAGCAAGTATATTTTCATTGCCTTTGCACTGGTCGTCGCTGGTGGAATTGGCAATATGATCGACAGAGTTCGCTTCGACTTTGTTGTTGATTTCTTCAACATAGGCATCGGCGGACTTCGCTCTGGTATCTTCAATATCGCAGACATGGCCATTTCTGGCGGTTTCGTGATGATGATTCCATTAGCAATCTGGGGTGAAACGGAAGAGAAACAAGATTCACAATCAGAATCAAAACAAGCCGAACCCTCTGCGGGAACGGCAGCATCGTGAGGGATCAGAGGTTCATCACCGGTCTGCTGTTTGCCTATCTGTTTGCAATGATTAACAACTATTGCCGAGCTGAAGACAGAGTAAGTTATCGTCTGAACGGCGCTTCAAAACCAATCACGTTGATTGGCGAAATCATTGATTACGATGGACGCGATTTGACTCTTAGATCGTTGAGCGGCAATCCTCAATACATTGCAGCCGATGATGTCGTCGAAGTCAAAACGCATTACGATGCTGCTCACAGAGAGGGAATCGAAGCGTTTCAAGCAGCGAAGTACGACGAAGCAATCACGAAGCTGATTTCAGCATATGATCGGGAACCAAGAGAATGGGTCGATCGGGAAATCGCCTCTTGGATTGTGCGTACAAGCTTATTGCGAAACGATTTCAGAACTGCTTTTCGCTACTTCAATGCCATTATTAAAAGTGATCCATACACACGCCATTGGGGAGTCGCTCCCCTCGTCTGGTCACCAGTGAACATCACCGATGATATCAGAAAACCGCTGCGGGCATCGTTGCTCAGCGCGCGTGCAGACGAACGATTCCTAGCTGCGTCTATTCTACTGTTTGATGGAACCTCAGGACGGCTGGCTGAGAGAGAACTTGGAGTGCTGGCGAGTGATCCCAACCCACGTATTTCTCGATTAGCACGTACTCAACTTTGGCGCGTCGCGCTCGCAAATCAGGAAGTCACGGAAAACATTTTGCAGGGTTGGCGCGAGCAGATTGAACAACTCCCAGAGTCGATGCGACCGGGACCGCAGTACCTTTTAGGACGCGGATATTTACTCATTGGAGAACAGAGAATTGCGGCAGCTGAGTTCCTAAAACTGACCATCATTTACACAAATCACGAAGCTCTGACCGCCCGGGCAACTCTCGAAGCAGCCGAAGCAATCGAGAAAACGGGCTTGACCCAGGAAGCGAACATATTGTATCGCGAATTAGTAATTCGCTTTCCAACCACAAGTGAAGCGAAAATCGCACGCGAAAAACTGTAGCCCTGGACAAGTAAACCACTGGTAAAGCCAGTGCCACCCAAATTCTTCATCGGACCAATGCTTTAGAAATGACCAACTCGATCCGATTGATATTGCCATCATTGTGTATGGTCACGCTCATACTGACAGCGAGTCCATTGTTCGCTGCTGAAGGTGCGATTGTTGAGAACGGACAAGTCAATCCGCAGGCATTACTCAAAGCCGGTGGTGCAATTGGTTATGTCGTCATCGCGTTAAGTGTCGCGATGGTTGCCCTCATCATGGAACATTTGCTCAGCATCCGCAAAGGGTCGCTGATGCCGAGATCGCTGGCAGAACAATTGCATCAAATGATCAGCGGGGGGCAATTTCAACAAGCCGATCAACTATGCCGAGAGCGACCGACGTTTCTATCTTATGTCGTGATGTCTGGATTAAAGGAAGCAAGCTTCGGGTACAATGCTGTTGAAAAAGCAATGGAAGATGCGAGTGTCGAACAGGCTGCCAGACTCTCTCGGAAGATTGAATACCTGTCCGTGATTGGTGCGCTAGCTCCTATGCTAGGCTTAATGGGAACTGTTTGGGGGATGATTCAAGCGTTTGCAGAGTTCACCGAAAAAGCAAACCCAATGCCGGCTGACTTCGCACCAGCGATCTCTGAAGCACTGGTGACGACACTCTTTGGACTACTCGTGGCTGTCCCAGCGTTGGCTGCCTATGCTTGGTTCAGAAACAGAATCGATGAGTATGTTGCGGAAACAACCTTAATGGCGGAACACCTGGTCGCACCGTTGCGACGGTCGCTCATTGAGAAAAGAAAAGCCGTCAAATCAACAACATTGCCCCGAACTTAATTCCCCCCGGTGGATCACCGGGGGCTATATTTGATCTGCTGATTCAACATATTGTTTGTAAATTGAAATGATCTGATGCGTCTGCCTGTTCGATCACGACAACAAGGTTTGAAGTTCAACATCACGCCACTGATAGATGTGGTGTTTTTGCTTGTGATCTTCTTTCTTGTCGCATCTCACTTTGCCAGAAGCGAACCAACTGAAACAGTTGAACTGCCATCGGCTTCTCAGACCACAGAAGATGAAAACCCTCGTCGACTGACCATCACAGTGAATCCGCAGGGCAATTACTTCGTAAACGCCGAACAAGCAACCGTCTCAGAGATTGAAGAGATGATCTCTGACGGTTCTGAAGGCGATCCGGAAACCTATGCCGTGCGTGTTCGAGGTGATCATCAAACACCGTATACATTCATCGAACCGATCATGCTCATCTGTCCGAAATATGGCGTCACAAAGTTTGGTTTTCATGTGATTCAGCGTGAAGAGTAAAAATTTCTTTATTGATACTTAGTGCTGCGAAGCGATGAATCGTGTTTTCCTAATTCCTCAATCCTAGCTCCTAATTCCTATTCAAATGCGTATTCCTCAGCAACATGCACGAGACCAAGACTTCGGCGCGATGACGCCGATGATTGATATCGTATTCTTGCTGCTGATTTTCTTTGTTGTGACCGCATCCGGACAAGTTCGTGAAGCACTTCTGCCGACGGAACTCTCGGCATCTGGTTCTGTCGAGTCGGAGATCTTGCCGCCTGAGCCAACTCCATTAACCGTTGAAGTCTGGCTGAAACTGACTTTTCTTGCAGACCAGCAGCAAACGACCGTCGATATGAATGGAACGGTCTATACTGATCTGACCAAGTTGAAGAGTCAGCTACGCACACTCGCTGAGCTTGGTCCCGAAAATCCGGTGATACTAGATATCTCAGGCAGTGTGCCTCTCGGTGATGTCGTCGATGTCTACGACACTTGCCAGGGAGCCGGTTTCGATTCTGTCAGCTTTGCAGCGGACCCACCAAAGACAGATTGATCTAATTCATCGAAACCGTGTATTCTTCCGGCAGATTGTGCCGTAAATCTTCTCTTCTTTCAGATTGAAGAATGAGTACGTGAAAATACCGGTGAATCATGTCAAGGAAGGCAGTTTTGATTCAGAATATATGTCTAGGGATTTTGATTTGGCTGGCGTGCCTAGTTGACCTTGGCTGGTCAGTTTGGACTGACTTGCGTATTGCTCCTGCCTTTCTCGATCTTGCAGTTGTGGCTGCCGTTCTTTTTATGAAACCTCGCTGGACTGTTTTTTGGGGTGGTTTCGTGGGACTGTTGGTTTCTGTAATTCATAAAGAAGCATTGCATACAATTGTCCCGCTCTATGCAACGATTTCGATGTTGGCTGTGCTAACGAAACCCATGTCGCATAAAAGAGCGACCTTGGTTGCAACGGCGTTACGAAGTCTACTCATTTTAATCTCACTTCGCTTTGGAAAACTTTGGCTAGACATGTTTCCTTCTACGGATTTTATCTCTGCCATCACCGTTGAACACCTCGCTCAGGTTGCCTTTTCTTTTCTCATTTCAGTTTTGCTTTGCTCGCTGTTTGTAGCACTCAATCGCAAAACCGCGTGGGCGTAAGTAATGCAGAACCAACCCTTCACATCGCTGACGTCAGAAGACTCAACCAGCACAGGATCTGTCGAATCGCCGCAACATCGACTCACGTTGTTGGCAGTCTTGTTCATCGCTTCGACCATTCTAATTGGTGTTCGTGTTGCTTATGTGCAAGTAGTGATTGCGGAGAATTTCTTAGTTCCTTGGGGAAAAACTACGGTAGTGAAAGAATCGATTCCTGCCCGCAATGGGAGAATTCTTTCACGTGATGGAGTCATTCTGGCGTATGACGAAACTCACTACGACATCAGTCTCGAATATCGTTGGTTGGAAGTTCCCTTTGATGAAGTCTGGTTACGCAGGCAAATCTATGCACGGCTAACTTCTGAAGAAAGAGATGATCCAGAAGCAGTT
>JABJMI010000292.1 GCA_018659505.1 Planctomicrobium sp. | reverse complement strand
GATTCACTCGCTTGCGCGTCGTGCTTGTAACATGTTGCTGATCTCACGTCGGGAAATGCGTTAGGCAGCTGCTTTATCGAACTTAAGATGCTTCTGTTCTTCCATCGCTTCAAGTTCAGGGCAAACCTCTCTTTGATAATGTTCGAGCGGTCTGCCACCGAGAGTATGGGCGATGATACGGTAGACATCTTGAGCGTGTGTGTCGCCGGGAAGGCGTTTTCGTTTTTCCAGCCATTCCGCTAAGTGAATCGTACAAAGAGCTTCAAATTCTGCCTGACTTAATTGAAGTCTTTCTGTTGAAAACCGACCGACGAACGATAAGTCGGATCCTGCTTTCACCATGTTGTCGAAATTTCTTCGGAACGAAGTTTGAAAGAGGTAGGCAAGGTTTTCAGAGCGTTCACCAATAATCGATTTCAAGCGTTCACGATTTCCCGCAGAGACTTCGAGCCGATGTTGACCGACAGCATTGTAGAGAGAATGGACCAATCCGGCATAGCAGACATCTTTATCAAGCCCCCATTCTTTAAGTATTTTGTATGTCCCCAATAAATGAGTGAGCAAAGGTCGACCAAAAACGACCAAGTGATCGGCTCTGTTCTCTTCGAGAATCAAAGAGATTACCGGCTGCAATTCCGGATCGAGAGCATCTTCAATAATCGTTGCCGGATCAACTCCGGTTGCAATGACATTTTTCCAGCAGTCAAGCATTGGACGAAAAACATTCAGATCAGTAAATCTACTATATGCGTAGTCCACT
Source organism: Planctomicrobium sp. (assembly GCA_018659505.1). GTDB lineage: Bacteria > Planctomycetota > Planctomycetia > Planctomycetales > Planctomycetaceae > Thalassoglobus. Next base: position 19,730 of record JABJMI010000292.1, on the reverse strand, counting down.
GTTTTTCGCTGATGCCCTGCCCAATCTTCCTGATACCAAGTTTCTGTTGCTTTGATGAGACTCACAGCCTCTGTAACACTCGCGTATAAATCACCGCCAGGTCCGAGGTAATCCGCTGCTCCAGGCAAATTTCTCACGAGTGTGTAACAGCCTGTTGCCATTGCCTCTGCAATGGAGATCGGCATTCCGAATGGTTCTTCCGCCCCGTAGGTGTGCATGTAAATTCCGGCATTGCGAATAATTTCAGCGACTTCTTCATGAGGCATGTTCACGTGTATTGTTACAGGGCTTCCCTTTGCTTCATTGTAAGCAATAACTTCTTCTGGGTATGCTTCAAGACCATTCAAACGACTAATGATCAATACAAACTGATGCCCAGGACACAGCACTGCGGTATCAATAAAATCTTGAATGCCTTTAGTTTTCTTTGCAGATCCTGTGCGAACTACCAACGAAGGGTCTTTGACACCATCCGGGTGATAAAATTCGCTATTGAACGCACATGGTGACGATTGAATTTTCGCCAGATGTTCGAAGGGCTTTGCAAAGTGAGGAAAAGCAAAGATCCGCTGCAAGGTCGGATGTCGAAGCAGGATTTCAGTTTGTTCTGGTGAATATTCGAATCCATGACCTCGAACTGTAGCGACTGCCCCATAGCGTGACACCACTTCAAGAAACATCGAGGCGATATTTAACCAGTGAAAGTGAACGATGCTTGGCTTCACATCCTGCATCGCTTCTTCAAGAAGACCAGTGTGGTGTGGAACATCCGAAGGATATGGTGAAATTGTTTTTTCGAGTGATGACCAGACATGAACATCGACACCCCAGCGACGCATACAGTCAATTTCCCACCGGACGTAAGACTCTGAGAGTTGTGGATAGTCTCGAACAACGTACAAGACTTTCAAATTTTCGACTTCCGGTCGCTGCCATTTCCGTTGAATCAAATGACGATTTCTCCAGAAGTTCCCGTTCGTAGAGATCCGATGGATTCCCATTTCACGATATCGACAGCCAACAGTCGCGATTCGTGTGGGCGGATTTTGTTCGGTATAGCGAGCGATGAGATCCCAATCGACCAGTCGATCCAGGGACTCATCAAATCCACCAAATTCTTCGAAGAGCTCACGACGATGAGCAAACGCATTCAAGTCGATTCCACCCTTGGATAAATACTCGTCTCGCTGATATTTAAAATCTCGGATATAGCACCAGTTCTGATCATCATTCTCGACCAATTGAGCAGAATAGACAGACTGACACTTCGGCTCGTTGGTGAACGTCTCAACAACAGCTTGCAAGTTACTTTCAACCCACTGATTATCCGAATCGAGGTACGCAATAATTTCGCCGCGCGCAACAGCTAAAGCCTCATTCCGCGCAACGCAGACACCATCGTGCTGTTGACGTAGGAGATTGACACGAGGATCTTTCAGAAAAGAAGAGATGGCACTGATCGTTCCATCCGTGCTCCCATCGTCGACAATCAAGAGTTCCCAGTTTGAATAGGTTTGATCACACACGCTTTGAATCGCATCCGCGATAAATTCTTCGCGATTCCAAACCGGCATCACAATCGAGACCAACGGTCCAGAGTCTGCGAAATCAGAAGAGCCCCGTCCTCTCGACTGGTTCTGGAGAATCCATTTCTGGTTCTCGACCAACCAACGAATTGACTCCGACTGTGTTTCGATTCTTTGCTCTAGTGTTTCAATCTTCTCTTGAACGAGATCGTAAACCTGCTGTGACACCACATCATTGACTGACAGTTCACCACGAAAACGCCGACGCAACTCTCCCAATGACGGAAGACCGATTTTACGGCGAGCTCGACGGAACTCACGATTCAGTTTGGCTGGAACAAGTTTCTGAACAACTCGTTTCCATTCTCGTTTCACTTTATTACGCATCGTACTCTCATACTCTCAGAATCATTCGTTGAGAAGGTAAGAGAGTACGGGGAAACAGTTTTTCGGTGCAATATGAGTTTCAGTGAGATCTCGTCTGCAAACTGAATTCACATAAGTATTCAAGCAGAGAAAGGGAAGAACACCATAAGTAATGTCCATGTAACGGGTCCGACGACTCCATCGCTTGAAACATGTAACTTCGACTGAAGTTTTTTGACGCGAGCCTTTGTGTTGGAACCGAAGATTCCGTCGACCTGAAGCGACTCACCGCCAAGCGCTCCAATGAATAATCCGCCATTCAATAACCGTTGGGCAAAAGCGACATCACTCCCGGTATTGCCTTTTCGAATCACTGAGAACTTAGGAATTTTCGACGAACCTGCACCACAGTAGTCCTTTTTTTTGCCGTCGACATCTTCGTATTCAGATTTAGAATCAATTCGCCTCGCTGAGTCCGCCATGAGGGTATTAAAGACGTGAATAATACGCGCAGCGATCTTATTCATATGCGCGTCAACCTTTGGCCCAAAGTTGTCAGTCGACGGAGAGATGATATGTGTCGCTGTCAGTGTTTTGAAAGCAGAGTCTGCTTTCAAAGTTGGGAGGAAAGTTGTACGAAAAACTTTCTCGTTCTCCTTCACATGTTTTTTTTCGTGCTTAATAATCCACGTCTTTTCACAGGGATCAAGTCGCTTGTCGAATAGGATTCGCTGAATCAAATTGAGGATAATTTCGCCACCCTGGTACTCAAGCTTTCCATCGACCGTATCGTACAAGAGGTCGTTCAGGTCGAACCCGTATTGTGGAGCGGTAACCGCTAGAGGAGTTTCCGCAAATCCAGGAGGTAGAAATTGACGCATTTGGTTTGTTGTTGCGATAACTTCAGGGACTCCCAGTTTTATCTTTAAGCTAAGTGTTAAATCAGACATTGTTCATTCCTGCACGTCTAAAAACGCATCATTCTGCATCGTGCAAACGGTGAATCCGCAGCACTATGCCTGGGAGACGTTTCGCACCAAAAGTAGTCAGACTTGTTATCTGGGAAGAAGCGATTTGGTTGCGTGAAATTTCCCGAAGAATATGAAAACCAACTAAAAGGGGCGCGGATTCAAATGTGCTTTCCGCAACGATAAAGCATGCTGCTCTGATTCTTCAAAACCTACCACCAACCCCTTGCCCACTGCCAAGAGACTGACCCCATAGAAGTTTGTTCGCGATTTAACATTGGACAGGCTTCAACCGGCAGTGTACTTTGAATATCTCAGAAACTGACATCAGTTCCAGAAAGATCTCAGCCCAAGGAGCTCAGCGATGCCCATGCGAAGTTTACTCATCACAATGACTACCGGAATCTGTCTGTTCATCACAACACCATTTGCCACAGCTCAAGATGAAGGTTCTGAACCACCCATTTCGCCCGAAATTATTGAAACTTATAGTAACGGTGGAATTCTACCGGGATACTGGCAGGACCAGACTGATGATCAACTCCGACAATGGCTGAGCGTTGCAGAGTTCGAACTCGACCGCTGTAAAAAAAATGGGACAGCACTTGAAAAGTTTCTTGCCGAAATCGACTCATCCAATGAAGTCACAGGAGATACAATCCTGAAGTTAAGAAACCTCCACAAAAAATTGAGCAAATGCTACCTTAAAAACGCAGAGATTGTCGCTGCAATCAAGAAGGAACTCAATCGTCGTATTTCGTCAATTGTCGCTGCTCCTAAAAAAGAAGAGCAACCGAAAAAAGCAAAGGCTGATCGCGAAAAACGAGTGAAAGACCTGAAAGAACAGAAGAAACTAACTGCTGATCAAGAAAAAGCCCTGAAGGCAGCGCAAGCGGCGCTGAAAGAAAGCAAAGCTATTCTCGATGAAATCATTAAGAAGAACAAATAGGTTCGAGAGAGCCCCGTAGCTGGACCTCGGCAGGGTGGCTGTGGTCAGCCTGTTTCTTGTGCTTCCAGTTGACTTTCAGGCTGCCCACAGAAATTAACAGGCATCACATCCTTCACTCTGTGGGCAATTTGCCGTGAGGATTTTTTTGTGATTCAATACTCTACCAAGGCAAATAGTTCACAGCCACTCGTCGTGGGACGTGTACTAAGTGAGGTAACTAATCAGTTACAGTGACTTTCAAATTCTTACCGAGTGCTTTCGCAAGTGCTTCCAGAGTAAGCAATTTAGGATTAGTACCGCTGTTAAGAAGGCGGGCTAGACTAGAACGTTCAATCCCAGTTCGCTCAGTCAGGTCGGCGTAACTTAAGCCCTGCTCTTCTTTAGCTATAGATAACTGTTGCAGGATTTCCAGAACAACTGGATGACGCTCTAGAACTGCTTGAGCTTTACGGGCTTTTGCAGCAGCGATGTTTTCTGATTTCCCTCGCTCTTCTTCATCACGAGCTTTCTCCCAATGTTGCCGCTCATCAGGTGTGAACTCACGTTCAATTCGATTTGTTTGTTCTGTGTTCTTAGTCATTTCAAACCTCGTATGCGGTGACAGGGAGAACAGTCACTCCATCTTCCAATAATTCGTAAACACAGAAGAGGTACTTTCCAGTTGATGTGAATCCTTCAGCAGCAGGGCGTCCTGAACTTCGACTGGATGTTACGAAATCAGGGTCCATCACAATTTCCTCAAACTCTTCAATTGTCACACCATGTTCATCGACATGATTGAGAATGTCCGGCGTCCATAGAAATTGATAGTAAGGCATAATCACTCATCAAGTGTGCACATAAATGTTAACACCTGTAGGTTGCAAGTCAACAGCAATCAAATTTCCAAAAATCGGCATTGACCCGTTCTGGGAATTCCCACTAAAAGCAGAATACTTTCCTCATGGAGAGGTGGTCCGCATTGCAAGTCGCAATGAACGAGGGCTGCTTTCTCATTCCTAAATCTACTCGAACCAACGGACTGGAACGAGCTATGAAGCGAATCACCTCGCTGCTGTTATTAACATCTCTTGTCGTCGGTTGTGGAGGCTCCAGCGAGCCGAAACAGGCGAGTCAATCTCCGGCTAAAGCGAAGAAAACCGCTGCGAAAGAAGTGGAGAAAACTGCACAGACGCCAGAGAAGAAGGCTGTCACCTATGAGCAGTTAATGACCGCGGCTGATGAACTCATCGAAAAACGCGATGCGAACAATGCAATCAAAGTGTTGACAGCGGCTATCAAAGCCAAGCCAACGACGTCTACTGCTTATATCAAGCGAGCAGCAATTCTCGCGGAAGCGAAACTGCTGAAGCAGGCGATTGGTGACATGAATTCGGCAATCGCTGTCGAGTCCGATAATCCGAAGCTTCGCAATACACGTGGATACTTCCTACTGCTACTAAAAGAGTACTCAGCAGCTGAGAAGGATTTCAACAAAGCAATCGATCTCGACAAAGAGTACCCTCAGGTTTACAACAATCGAGGGTTGGTCTTCATCGGTCAGAATCAATTCATTAAAGCGATGATCGACTTCAAGACAGCGATCAAATTAAAACCTGACTACGTTGACGCTTTGAACAATTTGGGCTTTGTCTATCTGCAAATGGAAGACCCCGATTACAGCAAAGCAGTTGAGACATTCAGTCAGGTTTTGGAAACGAATCCTGAATACTTGAATGCAATTAGCAATCGTGGTCGGGCTTACTTCAAGCTCGAAAACTATGATTCAGCAATCGCTGACTTTTCACAAGCAATCGAATTACAGCCGGCGAACGACCAGTATTACCTGCATCGCAGCGAAGCCTACAAAGCTGCCGGTCAAGAAGAACTTTCTCGTCAAGATGTTGCTCATGTTGTCTGGTCTCAGCAACTGACTGAAATCAATCGCCGCATCGCGAATAACCCCAAGAACATCAATCTGTGGTTAGCACGTGGAGTTCACCTATTAAAAGAAGGCAATATCGAACAGGCTGAAAAGTCATTTGATAATGCTCTCGTCATTGATGGAAACAACATTTCTGCGATCACCGAACGTGCTAAGTTGCACACTTCTCAAGATCAGTTTGCAGAAGTTGTCACTCTTTGTACGAAATCTCTCGAAGCGAACGACACCACGACGATTCGTTCAATAAGAGGAGATGCTCACCTCCAACTTGGTCAACTGACTGAAGCGATTACAGATTTCGAAGCATGCCGACGTTTTGATTCAAGAGTCGTTGAAGCCTACCGTTTGCGGGGCGAAGAGTACAAAACTGCGGGCAATGCTGAGCTAGCGAAAGCGGATTCCGATCACGCTGCGAAACTGGAACAACAGTTGTCAAAGCAAGCATCAACTGAAGAAGCTGTTGCCCCACGAGCATTCGTGCCAGTCAAGTTCGAAGAAACAGCTGCTGCTGAAAAAGAAACCGAAGTCGAATAATTTTCATACACTTCGACAAATAGTTTATCGACAAACAAAAAACGCCGTTGAGGAATTCCTCAGCGGCGTTTTTTTATATTGCTGGGGCAAATTAATAATCGAACCAAATACCTAAACCCGTGAGTGATTCATACTGATCAAAGAATGAATACTGCATTGATGGTCCATTATAATGCTGGACCCCAAACCGGAATGAGTGCCCTGACCGAGGACCGATCCATTGCCAACCAGCGAGCACGTTGACACTTCCACCGTAATCGAATTCTTCTCGCAGGTGACCGTTGATCGCTGCAAATGGAGCACCTTTCAACCAGACAGGTCTCAAGGCGGAGTATTCAACTCCTAGTTGAATCTCACCCGGCTCTGCACCACCGTTGGCATTGGCTGCGTAAGCATATTCACCGTATACAGCGAGTTCAGGAGTGACGTCATACATGACACCGACGAGTAAGGCGTCCCGCACATAGTTGCGTCGATCAAAACCGGGGTTGTTATCCAGAAACTCATCACCGACATGTGAACTGAGATGATAATAACCACACTTCCAGCGATACTGGCCACGCTTCCAGGTTCCTATAAAACCTGCTCGAAAATCGGCAGCTTCCAAGTCTGAATCTTGTTCGGGATCAATCCTGACAAGCCCTGCCCCTTCGACGTCAAATTGAAAGCCTTCTCCATTCGGACCAGGCGTACCTTTCCGAAAGATGCCCCACCGACCTCCGAGGGCTGCTTCCCAAACTCTGCCACGCTCTTTTTCCCATAACCATTGCGAAGCAAAGCGCGGCTCTTTTTCGCCAGCCATGTAAGAATGGTAAAGCAAACTATCAGGGAAGAGTTCCAATCCATAAGTTGAATTTGATTGAAGTTGAACTGAATCTTCAAAAAGAACTTGTTCAACTTGATCTTCCACATTTTCTTCGAATGAGACTTGCTCAGCAGAGAGAAGATTGAGTCTTGGAGAATCAGCGAAACCAACAACCCGTCGCTCCGAAATGTATTCGAGCAAAGAGTTTGGCGATTTTTTTACATTCTCTTCACGCAGACGACTCCCCTGTGCATTCACTTCGCTGGTGATGACAAAGAAGTTAGACGTAAAGATTGTCAAAACTGCGAGCACTTGCAGTATTGATCGGATCATGGTCGAGCATCCATTCTCGAAACGAAATTATGAGACCGCAACTCTCTTTCTATCGGTCAAAGAGATCGAATGCGGAATCACATGCTTAGAATGGTGGAATGAATCGCAAGACTCCCTCCAGATACTCTCGCTAGGAAAAATAAGTAGCCGTGGTAGACTTTAATGAATATGCGGATCATTGCTTCCCATCATGCTCAATCAGATAAGATGCCATGGGAGATCAATAATTTCAGTAAAAACCCTGTTGTTGAGCGAGAGCATGGAACCAAAGCAAAGCTTTCTACTTTCGATCATGCTTCCACTCATCCCGGCAGCAATTATCGCATTCATATTCAAGATTCGCTGGATATTTCTGTTTGCCTCAGCAGGATCAATAGTCGGTCAGCTTTTCTCTTCACCTTCGGTGACGGCTAACTTTGGACCAGAGGCAACAGAACGAGATCGGATCATCGCACATGCACTTTTCGATCTACCAGCAACTCTTACATGTGCATTCATTGGAGGAGTCATCGGCTACTACCTCGAACGAAAGCATTTTCCTCAGCGACCATTCAAAGAAGGTTGAAGCCATTCAATTCTTCGGAAATTCTTTCTGAAACTGACCCTGAAGTGTCAACACTCAGTTGATCTCACCAACAATTCGAGGAGTTAAAGTTTCTTGTGTTGTTGCTTTTCTTATTGCAGACTTTTTATGATTTCTGTTTAACAACCTGTTCAACAATTCAAAAAAATCGCCTTTCGCGATGTTCGGAGCGATGATGTTTAGAGCGTTTACACTTTCAACTCTGGTTTGTTTATTTACGTTGTCGAATGCTGTTCAAGCAGAAGATTGGACGAGCTGGCGTGGTCCGGCTGGAGATGGAACTGTTGAGAAAGGTGACTATGCCGTTGAATGGTCGGCTGATAAAAATCTTAGCTGGAGTATCGACTTGCCAAGTCGAGCCGGTTCAACACCTGTGGTTGTTGGGAACAAAATCGTCCTGACAGCCACGATTGATACCCAGAATGGAATCCTTTGCTATGACCAAGCAGGCAAAGAGTTGTGGCGGCAAACTATTGGCAATGTGAAAGCTGGCAAACATAAAAAAGCGAGCGGCAGCAATCCGTCACCCGTCACTGATGGCAAACATGTATTCGTTTATTACAAGAGTGGCGACTTCGCTGCCCTGGATTTAAGCGGTGACATCGTCTGGCAGAATAATCTTCAACAAGCCTATGGCGAAGATACTCTCTGGTGGGATTTGGGCACTTCTCCTGTCCTGACGAAAGAGCACGTTGTCGTTGCTTGTATGCAAAGTTTGCCTTCTCCGTCATACCTCGCAGCCTTCAATAAAATGACCGGCGAGGAAGTTTGGCGTGTAGAAAGAGAAACCGGAGCACCCGAAGAAGCCGCACAAAGTTATTCCACACCAGTTGTGACCGAGTTCGAAGGCGAAGAACAAATCGTTGTTCTCGGAGCCGACTTCGTCACCTGCCATTCAGCGAAAGATGGCAAAGAACTATGGAAAGTTGGAACACTGAATCCCGATCAGGAACGCTATTTCCGCTCCATTGCTTCGCCTGTGATTATTGATGGAATCGTGATCGCTCCTTATGCTCGCGGAAATACCCTGACTGCTATTAAAATGGGTGGAAAGGGGGATGTGACAAAGTCTCATGTCTTATGGACGAAAACCGGTCTCTCCAGCGACGTCCCGACTCCAACTGCTCAGGACGAAAAGGTTTATCTTTGCACAGATAAAGGGACCGTTGCCTGCCTTGAAGCGAAGACAGGCAACGAAGTATGGCAAACTGAAACTCCCAAGCATCGTCTCAAGTTTAGTGCTTCTCCTGTTCTAGCTGGCGACTTACTGTATTTGCTGCGAGAAGATGCAACTTGTTTTGTAGTGAATACGAAAGAACAGAAAATTGTTGCGACTAATAAATTAGGCGATGATGAGTTTGTAGTCTCGACTCCCGTACTAACGAACGGTCAAATTCTCGTTCGGACCTTTGAGCATCTTTACAACATTGGCGGGAAGAGTTCGAAGGTTTCTTTGCGTTGATTTAATAATGGTCGTTGATCTCCCCGGGTGAATCACCCGGGGCTAAGTGGATTTTCAGTGAATAAAATTCTTTATCTTGGTGATACTTCATTACAGTCCGCAGCCAGCTACTTAGCTGGTTGCATTGTACACGCCGGTTGGGAGTTTGATTACCTTCCCAGCGAGCAACCCATTACAGAAGCTCATCTAATTGAGCCTTATCAGCTGTACATTCTTAGCGATTATCCAGCTGCGAATTTCTCAGTAGAGATGCAGCTAAGAGTCGCTGAGCATGTAAAGAACGGTGCGAATCTTTTAATGATTGGTGGTTGGGAATCGTTCCACGGTCTCGGCGGCGACTGGGACGGAACTCCGCTTGGTGAATTGCTGCCGGTAGAAATTTCTTCGAATGATGACCGTCAGAATTGTGATTCACCGGTATTTCTTAAATCGCAATGTGATCATAGCATTACTACCGATCTTCCATGGCATGATCGACCACCACTGATCGGTGGATATAATCGCGTCACTGCAAAACAAGATGCTCAAGTTATTCTGACCGCTGAACGCTATGAGGCACGTCTAAAAGGTGAAGATTATTCACTGAAGCATGTTTCATCTGATCCAATGCTCGTCGTGAAAGAAGAACAGCAGAGCCGGATCGCTGCACTGATGACAGACCTCGCTCCACACTGGGTAGGTCCGTTGGTCGATTGGGGCGATGAACGTGTTAACGCCCAGGCACCTGATGCAGAAGGAGTGCAGGTTGGTGATTTCTATTATCAATTTGTCAGCCAGTTAATTCGCTGGGTGGGGAACTTTTGAGGAAGGGACCTTTCAGCAAGTTCCGTTCGGTAGACCTGGCGTCCTGAAAATTCCTATTGAAGTGGCAGTCTTGAAGCGTGTGGCTGATTCAAACGTAAGGCTCAAATAAGATGGTTCAGAATACTGTCATCGAATATCGTTCATTTCGCAGATCCGCACTACGATTTATGCCTGACGACCATATCTGTGGACTCATTGATTATCTTTCAGAGCTACCAAAGTCTGGCAAAGAATGTTCAATCCTGAAAGGGCTTCGGGCAATTGATTGGCCACGAAAGGAATTGGGCGGCGAACCAGTTGCAACAATTGGATATTACTTTTTCTCAAAAAGACATCCAGTCCACTTAATTAGTTGTTTTCAGATACATGAAAAAAATATCGCGAACAAAATACTCGAATTAGCTTTCAGAGAGTTCGAATAGAATCGAAGATTCCAAAGGGAAAAATCACCCACTAAAATGTCCGTCACGGAGTGACGTTTTGTATGTTCGTCAGATCAACTTAGTTGCAAATGTTTGCCACAGATTGTCGCTCCGCGACAGCATAAGTAGAGAGCAACGCGACCCTGCGTTGAAACGCAGGGCTACCGGAAAGTGTCGCTCTGCGACAATCTATTGCTTAGCCAGGTTCTATGGAATTATCGCCCCGTGAACGGTTGCGATTATAAATCCTCTCGCCCAAATCTCATTCAGTCAACGAACATAAATTCATTCGAGAGCAACATCGCTTGTGACAATTCATCAAGCGAAAATGTTGTGAGGTACTGTTGAATGAGTTTGTTCTCGGCTTCAGTTGCGTTTCGTGAGTAAGCGAGTCTTACAATCTGTTGGGCTTGCTCTTCGGGAGTTGCCGTTTTCGTATCAACTCTGGCACTGAGTCCGTTTGCCATCTCTTTGGCGAATTTTGAATTCATTCCGAACAAAGCTTGTTGAGGAACAGTTGTTTCAGATCGTCCGGGGCTGGATGAGTTGGGAGTCGGGAAGTCGAAAGTTCTTAGCAAGCCAGACGGATTATTACGGTCGATGAAGGCGTAGACTGTTCGCCGATTGGGGAACGGTTCCTTCTCGATATCTACGGGACGTCCGCCGACAGAAAGATCGATCTTTCCGGAGACACTGAGCATGGCATCTCGCATCGCTTCGAAGTCGAGTCGCAGACGGTTTTGCTTCCAATATAACTGGTTTTCAGAATCGACTTTTCTGGCTTCTGGTCGATCAGTACTGGCTTGTTGCCATGCCTGTGAAAGTAGGATTTCTTTATGAAGACTTTTGAGTGACCAGTTGTGCTGGTGCATTAAACTCCAGGCGAGGTAGTCGAGGAGTTCACGATGAACCGGAGATTCAGTGCGAATTCCGAAGTCGGTTGTGGTCTCAACAAGCGGAGTTCCGAAGTGGTACATCCAGAGACGATTCACAATCACTCGGGCTGTTAAGGGATTTTGTTTAGAAACAATCTGCTCAGCGATTCCCTTTCTTCCGCTTCGCTCATTGAAGACTGCGTCTGCACTAGGGTTCAATATCTGTGGACCTCTGCGTGGGACACGGTCTCCTCTACGACCGGGGTTGCCTCTCACGAAGATGACCGGTGCTGCGAGATTCGGTTTATCTAAGAGCACCATCGATCGCGCTGGAGCACTTGGCGAGGTTGCATGCCATTCATCGATCTTCCGTTGGAATTCTCGAATTTTGTCATGGTTGTCTCTCTCGAACAGCGGTGACTGATCACCTGCAGCGAGATCGGATAACGAGCCGGCGTCGAATAAGACTCTGCGGATTTTCTCGTGACCGGCATCAGGTAATTGAGTCGCTTCCGCATTCGCTGCGTTCATCTGTTTCCATTCTTCACGGACTTCTGACAGAACTGTGGAATAAACATTGACGACATCCAATTTTGAAGCGAGGTTCGCTGCGCGTAATCGTTCGATGAGGAGCGAAGGGATATCAGGATTCTGGGCAAGTTCGTCCAGTACCGTTGGGATCTTTACGGGAATCTCTTCATTCTTAAGAGTTAGCAATCTGGCGGAGGGGATGAAGACTGGGTTCTGTGCTTTCGCCATTTGTTCCAGTGTGTTCTTCCAATGTAGAACCAGACGTTCACGAGGAGCGCCGTGTTTGAATTGCAATTCGAGGTCGGTAGGCAATAACCCGAGTGCCTTCACCGCAGCGGGGAAGTAATCTTCCAGTTGATCACGTGCTCTGGTAAGTAACTCTTGATGCCCGTTCTGTTTATAAGTGTTCAGTTCCTGTTCGCGTTTCTGCAATTCAGCCAGGAACCCATCGTACCCGTGGGCAGTCGTGTCAATTTCTCCTCGTAACGGTGGGAGTTCTGGCTCGTATGTGCTGTCGAAAACTCCATACATGGAGTAATAATCCGCCGTCGGAAGTGGATCGAACTTATGATCATGGCAGCGGGCACAACCTAAGGTCATTCCCATCAATCCTCGAGTGACGACGTCGATGCGATCATCGATAATGTCCGGAACTCGATTTAGGAAACGCGGACCGATTGTCAAAAACCCGAGAGCAGCCAGACGCGGATCGTTCTCTGCATAGCCCATGTGGTCCGCTGCCAGTTGTTCCATGACAAAGGTGTCATAAGGCTTGTCGCTGTTGAATGAGTCGACGACATAATCACGATAGGTATATGAATACGGGTAGAGGCGATTCGAAGTGAAGACGTAGCCTTTTGTGTCTGCGTAGCGAGCAATGTCGAGCCAGTAGCGCCCCCAACGTTGTCCGTAAGCTGGGTCAGCTAAGTATCGGTCAATGAGTTCTGAGTAAGCTGTTGCTGAGTTGTTCTGCTCGAAGTCCTGAACCTCTTGATATGTCGGTGGCAGTCCTCGCAAGTCGAAAGAGAGTCTTCGAATCAGTTTTTGAGTCGAGGTTTGCTCGCTGAAACTGAGACCTTTTTCCTGTAACTTCGTAATCAGGAATTTGTCGATGGGTGAAGGATACTTTTCTGTTTTGGAAGTGCTAGGAAGAGTCTGTTCCTGGACTGGCTGATACGCCCAGTGATTGGCAATTGCTCTCTCGAAATCGATGGAACCATCTTCTTTCAGTGGAACTCCGACTTTGTCTTTGACTTCCTCAGCATGAGCTTCCGCTGGCCAGTAGGCTCCGGCTTCGATCCATCTTTTTAGAATCTCAATCTTCTCGGGAGGCAGTTTGCCTGTCGGTGGCATCTGGGTGTCGGACTCATCGTATTGTACAACTTGCCAGAGACGACTCTTATTGAGATCACCCGGCACGACAGCGACTCCGGCATCGCCTTCTTCGAACACAAATTGTTTGCGGTCGAGTCGTAAATCCCCCTGCTTTTTCTTCTCACCATGGCACTCAAAACAATGTGCAGCCAACAACGGACGCACCTGCGATTCGAAAAACTGTTCTTTTTCATCATCTGCCGCGAACAGCAAAGATATGTTGGCAAGCAATAACAGCAGAATTGTAGACAAACGTAGAGAAGACATGGTCAGGCGGGGGTTGAAGGTGGGAGGCGTCCTTCGTCGAGGACGTCTTCGATTATAGCACACTTCCCCTACTGAAGATCAACCTTTGAATTTCTGAAGAGTAGGCTCATCGCTTCGCGAATTTATTAACTACGAAATCAGTTGTCCTTTGTCGATTTGACTCGTTTGTTAACAGAATAATAGAGCTGCATTGGAATGGAACGTTCATATCGAGGCGTTTCAGTTTGACTTCCGTGCCACCAACTTAAAACTATGATAAAACAGATTGAGGATAAGAAGCTTGATGCAAAAATCAATGTGATTGAAACTTGTAGAAATTGATCAAGAACAGTTAGCGAAATTATGTAGAGCAAAACAAAGCAAACAAATTCAATTGCAATGATCCATGGCTTTACTTTTTGTGCTTGATTCTGTCTTTTCCTTTCCTTGTCGATCAACTTATCGCGATAATATTGGTTCGTTAAACTCCAGAGTTCTTCTGAATAATCTTCGGCGAGTTTACTAAACCCTCTGGGAGGCAATAGGTATTTGTCACTCCAGAAAAGCAGCCTTCTATTCCCCCCCAACTCTTGAGATTTTTCGAAGAAACCTTTCTCTATTTTAGCTATTTCTATCTGGGAAGCACCACACTTTCTACATTCATCATCACGAAGTCGCGTACCACATAGTGAACACTTTCCGTGCGGCGGCGAAAGAAAATGTTCAATCTCATCACTGGACATCGACTTCCTCTGAAATCATAGCGTGATATACAAAGTAGGATTTCGCCTATTCATATTATTGTCCCAACAGATATTGTATAGGGCAGTGAAGCACCTGTACAAACCTTGGAGATAACATTGCTTACCCCCGATCTTGAATCTGGAGCCAGGACGGTTGTTGATATTGCTCAGCATTTTGAGCGGTTGAAGGAGCGGGCGCGAGAACTCTCAACGGCAGCTTCCGCGACGAATCGTGGGTATTTTACTCCTTCTGAAGATGAAGCGGTGAAGCATTTGCTGATCTCTTATTGGCAAAGTCGCAATGCGCTTATTGAACTTGTGATCACCTTTCAGAATAATCGTAACGTCGCTGAGGATACTCAGCATCAGTTGTTTCTGGTTGCTTATGCAGGGGCGTTAGTCTTGGTCGATGCAGCGAGGTTTCTGCGAGATGAGTTTCATGAGAAACCGTTAGTCAGGACAAAGCTGAATGAGCCTGATCCTTACTTCGGTATCGAGTCAGACACCTACGAGAAAATTCAGAAGTCGCTGACGAGTCCGCTGCATGCCTGGCGGTTGTATCATGCTGCGAAGTACTTGAATGCTCATTGGGATGAGATTAAGGAACAATCGGAAGAGAGTCTGAAACCATTGCTCCAACTCGTGGCAAAACTTCAGGACCGCTTGGATATTTCTCTGGAACGATATTCCATCGCTCGACTCAGAGCACGAGCGAGAGAACTCAATAATGTCGCGGGGCAGGGGTTGTTCGCTCAGGCTCTTTATGGATTACAGAAAGCGGTTGCTTCATTTACTGCGAATCTGTTCGTGAAATTCGATCACATTCCGCTCTTGCGAAAAGACGTGGCTTCGGAGTTGCGAAAGCATCTCAAGCCGGGCGATGTCATTATTACTCGGAAAGAATTCGCTGTGACGAACTACTTCCTGCCAGGCTATTGGCCACATGCCGCCCTCTACTTAGGTGCTCCGGAAGAACTGCATCAATTAGGAATCTCCGCCCATCAAAACATGCAACCTCGCTGGCAGAAGTTACTCGATTGTGATGCAACGGAAAACTTAAGAGTCCTGGAAGCGATGGCGGATGGAGTTCATATCCGCTCGCTTCGCTCTCCATTTGGCGTTGATGCGATTACTGTACTGCGACCAAAAATGGATGCTGCGAGTATTGCTCAAGCAATCTCACGTGGAGTTTTCCATGAAGGAAAACCTTACGACTTTGACTTCGACTTTAATCGCTCGGATCGACTCGTCTGTACCGAGGTCATCTATCGCAGCTACGAAAAAGTCGCTGGGGTCGAATTTCAATTAACACGACGAGCAGGTCGTTGGACTCTCGCTGCGGAAGATCTCATTCGTATGGCACTGGAGCAGAATCATTTCACTCCGCATGCCGTCTTCTCAGCGACGCATCATGAACAACTCGCGATTGGAAAAGACGCGGAGAGGGTCTTGAAGCTGACGATGGCGAAGTGAGGAGAAAATTCGTAATTCCTCGGCATGCTCACATCTCCTATCAGGATCATCATAGCTGCTGACGATTGCACCTTATCCCTGCGCCCGAATTTCACAATCCATTATAGTATGCTTTCCCTTAGTGCCCTCCGTGGTAAATTTCTTGCAGGAGTGTTTGCCGAACTAAGATGTCAAACGGATTGTTTTCCCAGAATTGACGAACCGTCAAACTTCTTCCGCCTCTTCGATCATCGCTGCCAGAGATCCGTCGCGAACAGAAAAGAGTTCGTCTAGTTTCGTCGCTTCCAGCACAAATTGCACATCTGGTCCGACGTTGAAAAGCCGAATCACCAGCCCTCGATTCCTCAGACTAACCAGGATCCCCAACATGTCGCTGGGAACAGCAGTGATACGTTCGAGGTCGAAGATCAAAACCTTCACCGAGTATTCTTCGATTACCGTATCCAGATGAGAAATCGCTTCACCAATAAATGTTTGAGACCCCAGAAACCCTTTGTCCTCGAACTCAATGATGGCGATTTCATCATTGGTATAGATCCGCAACCCCCGCACTTCAGACATGGCTCGCCCTCTTCTCTTTGGTCATTCAATACGAATTCAAGCACTCACATATCATACAGCAACGATCTTGCTTTAGCGATTAAATTCCATTTTTTCTAAGAGGTTCGTTGAGGAGAGTACCACCACTCCCAGAACCATAATGCGAGGCAGCCTCCAATCGTATAGAACATGATATCCACTGGATCACCGGTCACCCACTTCGACCAGACTGGATGCTGCGGGAAGACGATCTCAAACAAGATTGACCAGACGACTACTGGAATGATCACTTCGATCAATTGTGGAGGAGAATCCGCTCGTCTTACTTTTAATTTGCGAGCAATGAATAACAGAATTGGGACTAGAAATGGGATACAGATCAAGTCATTGAAATAGCTGTCAAAGAATTGAGGATGCGAGACGTTCTTGATCAAAAAACGATTGATCCAATACAGACAGAAGACCGTCAGAAACAATGGGTCTCTCAAATACAAAAACGGCATTGCTCAGTGACCACTCGGAATGTGCAACGGAAGTAGAAAGATACCGATGGCAGCAGCTAACCCAAACACAAAAAGAACATACACAACAGACATCCACGACAGTCGCGAGCCTTGATAAGTAGTCTTTGAAAATTGAAGACGACAAAACAAGAACAGAGAGACAACAAAAGCAAAAACTCCCCCGTTTTTGACAATACTGTTTGTCCATAAACCAGATTCATAGAATTGCCTAAAGGTAAGCAACGTTTGCTCATAGTTTCTCTGGTCGTGATAGATATCAGCGTCTAATCCAGTCCCGCCTAACTGACCATCTCGACCTAATGAGAAAATCGTTAATCCTTCTTCTTCGTTCCATTCGTACTTAAAACGCTGCCCCCATTGATCTTCGCGATATCCGAGTGGATGATCGAACAAGGAATCATATTCTCCGTGGTCAGGGAGAATTCCTGATTTCAATTTCTCCATAACTCCTTCATTGTCAATGACGTCTTGATGTGCCGATTTCGTCATGTGATAAGTCCGAAATTTCCCAGGAGAGCTATCCCGAAGATTCACCCACCCGGCATACAGCAATATTAGGTAAAGTAGGATTCCAGTACCAAATGCAATACATAGAGAGGTGGTAATTCGCTTCGTGTTCCATTTGGTATCGTTTGATTGCGCCATGATTCATTTCGACATAAGAAATTTGTGTGAGAGTCCATTATTGAAATTCACTATCATAAGTAAACAACCGAATTCATGATAATTCCTTGCGTCCTAAGGTGAGGTTTGTCATCTTGCTGGATATTGAAACCAAACTGTTAAACCTAAATCTATAAGGTATTCACCATGCGAACTTTAGTTTTGTTCACCAGTTCTCTGTTGATGGTCTTCTCTGCAACGCAAGGCTTCACAGAAGATACGAAAGCAGTGTCGCTGTTTGATGGAAAAACTCTTGAAGGTTGGGATGGAAATCCCGAGTTCTGGAGCGTCGAAGATGGGACGATTACCGGGCGGACGACTGCTGAGAACCCAACCAAAGGGAATACATTTATAATCTGGCGCGGCGGTGAACTGGCTGACTTCGAACTCGAACTCGATTACAAAATCATTGCTGGAAACTCAGGGATTCAGTACCGCAGTTTCGAAGCCACGCCCAAGAAAACACCATGGGTCGTCGGTGGATACCAGGGAGATTTCGAAGCTGGGAAGACCTATTCAGGTATCCTTTATGGTGAAAGATTCCGTGGAATCCTTGCCAATCGCGGTCAGAAAACAGAACTCGTTCGCGAAGAGGGCAAGTTCAAAGTGAATGTTGTCGGTTCAGTCGGCGAATCTGATGAGATTCAAAAGAAGATCAAACACGAAGACTGGAACCACTACAAAATTACAGCCAAGGGATTCCATTTCACTCACGAAATCAACGGAGTCAAAACCATCGATTGCACCGACAATGATGAAAAAGAACGCCGTGAGAGCGGTATTCTCGCTTTGCAACTACACGCCGGTCCGCCGATGACAGTTCAATTCAAGAACATCAAACTGAAGAAGATTGACTGATCTGTTCAAACACAAATCAATCCTCGCCATTCATTGAAGAAGAGAACAAATCAAGGAAGAACCTCGTGGAGTTTGAAACACAGATCAGCGGACCTGTCGCTGTGTTTGGTGATGTACATGGTCAAGTCGGGAAGGTGCAGTCCATTCTCGACAGGCTAAGGAAGAGAGAAGACTATCAGCGACGTTGGATCATCTTCATCGGAGATCTCGTTGACCGTGGACCTGACCCCAAAGGAGCGATTGACCTCGCCTTAGAGATCATCGCTGAGCATCCGAAGACAATCGTCCTCTCGGGAAATCACGAACTAGCGATGACTGGTGCTCTGGGTCTGTTCGAGACACCTTCGGAGAATGACTGGAGCGGGCGCTGGCTTGATCATTATGGATCGGAAGCGACCTTCAAGAGTTATGGAATTCCTTTTGGTGAATTGAAGACTTTGCGGGAAGAACTACCAGAAGAGCATCGCTCGATGTTGCAAAACTTGCCGTGGGCGGTTGAGCATCCCGAGTTCTTCTTTGTCCACTCCGGTTTAGAACCACACACTCCTTTTGATCTCCAAAAACGAATCCTCTTTGAGAAAGACTACTCGCTGAATCGCCCCGATTGGCTCTGTTCAAAGCGACTTCCTTTTCAAGATCCACCACAAGAATGCCACCAAGTTGTCGTCTCTGGTCACGCTTACGTTCCGCAGGTAGTCTTCGCTCGCAAGCGACTATTGATTGACACCACAGGCGGAACGACCGGCAGCATGAGTTGCGTTCTCTTGCCAGAAAATCAAATCATCTGCTCAGACGTCTCAATCGCTAAAGAACCAATTTGGGAACCACAAGCAACGATGAGCGAATTGAATCTCAAGAAAAGAGTCGTAACGTAACACGCTGTTTTGCCGGACACTTTAAGTGTCCGGCTAACGATCTCTTACCTTCTCAGTTTCCGCAGCCCCGGCGCGCGTTCGATCGTCGTCAATTCACCGGCGTCCAGCCACACGATGTGGCATCGATTACAAGAGTCAATTACTGAATTGCCCGGTCCATAGTATGGATGCGTCTCCATTGTATTGTGACACTTAGGGCAGTCTCTTTCCTCTTGTAATTCTTCTTGAGAGACTGGAATGGGAGCTTCTTCGGCGCCGTCATAGGCTGCCTTGCGATTCCAGGAGATGTCATGGAATGCTTCTCGGTCAAGAAAAATGCCATCGCACTCCTTACAGGCTTCCACGATGACAT
>JABJMI010000603.1 GCA_018659505.1 Planctomicrobium sp. | reverse complement strand
CAATCCAGTCGACTGCTTTACGTACTTGCTCTTCTGGTGGTTGCAGTGCTGGAGGAGCAATTGAGAGCCATTCGAGTTGATGACCAGTTGAAATGATCTTCTTGTACAGTTCTTCTTCAATGGGATTGTCGACGGCGTCTTTGCCATCTGGCCAGTTGCCGGGCCATGAGCCATCTGGGAACTGACTGGCGATGATCAAGTCCCGTACGTTCTCCATGTGAGCGTAAACTTTGGCGTGCATCGCATCGGTTAAGACATCGAATTCTTCATCAAGTCGAAGTAACAACATCAGCGAATAGACACGATGGGTTCCGCTGCAAACTCCTAGGTTTTTATGACCTCGCAAGAGTCGTTCAGCGATGAGATCGAATGAGTATTCACGTCCGCCCGAACCGACCCATTCACGAGTGGGAGCGATCCAAAGACCGAACGCCATGGCTGTCCATTCGACTTCTCGTTCATCGAGACGGAAGTCTCGCAGAGATTCTTGTACAACATCATAGAGTGTATCATCTCGTCGAGATGGTCCGTAAACGGGAGTATTCAAACTCGCTCCCGCTTCGGTCACACATGCCAACCAGTGATCGTGATGATAAGAAGCACCAGTTTCGGCTCCCCAACGAATGCGGATGCCAGTCGGTTTTTCTTCGAGTATTGGACGAACTTCTTTTCCCCACGATTCGATATAGGCTCCGTGATCTGTCAAGAACTCCAGCATTCCCTGTCCAGAAACGGCATTCGGATTCTGGAACGTGGCAGTCACCCCCCAGGTTCGTAATGCGTGTTCAATATGGTTCGGCTTCATCTCGCGAGGTGAGAAACGTGGCTGAATTTTCTCCAATACCGCAGCCAGTGCTTCGTCAGAGACGATGTCTGGTCGATTGTAGAGAGGTTTGACTCGATATGGTTCTTCTCTCGGAATCGGCACCGGCTCAAAGGATTCAATTCCCAGAGTTTTCGCCTTCAGAGCTGTTCTCGCTTGAGCGTTGCTGAATAACAGTGCAATGGCGAACGCACCGAGTACGGCAATTTGTACGATGACAAACGTCTTTTTCTGAGATGATTTCTTCATAAGTTTTATCCGAAAGAATCAGCGAATGCAGCAATATTAAATGGAAGAGAAATCTCGCGAAACTAAATCTTCTTTCTGCGTTCGAAGATCACAGTCTTGTTTGACTCGAACGCCTTCTCCCATGTTTCTGTTTCGTCATCCAGCCTCGTTGCCAAACCCTTGTGGAGTTGGGGATTGATAACGATGGTGTTTACTCCGTAGCGATCCAATTTCGAACTCCAGGTTGAAGCAACCTGTGAGATCTCCAGGTAATGTTGCCAGACTTCTTCCGGGACAAGATGAACGTGAGACGCGACAAACAATTTCATATCTTTCGGTCCCGCCCACATCAGGTAATCGCCCCATTCATACGAGTTGAAGACAAGCCCCTGTGGAGGGTTTTCGTTGAGGTAGGCGACTGCTTCGATTGGTGTTTTTCTTGACAAACTCCGTTCCAGTTGTGCCGCTTCTTTTTCAGGAGTATCAGTCGCGCCATGCAGTACTCTTCCTCCTAAGGGCGTGTAAGCAAAGAAGATCCAAGCCATGCCTAAGATCGAAACGGTATAGAGTCCGCCACGTTTCGGTTCAGCTGGACGAGCTTGCATCCACATTCGCCAGACTGCTGCCCCATGTAGACCAAAGTAATACGCTGCAACTGGAGCCCACCAAACGATCAAGCGTGAAGTCCAAAGTGCTCCGAGTCCGAGCCCGCCGAGTAGTAATACTTCCCCGGCTGACACTCTTCTTGGAGAGAATCGATAGAGACCAACCAATGCCAAGAACAGTGCCGCTGCGGCTTGTCCTTGCTTCATGCGTAACGTCAGTGGATCCCATTCGATGAGGTTTTGAAGATTCGGATTGCCAGAGATTTCAAAGACAGCCGGATAAATTCCGATTCCGTAAGGGTTCAATAATACGGCAGCGGCAGAGAGTTCCGTTACGAACAGAAGTTGTCGTGTTCGAGATTCTGAAAGCATCATCTTGAAGCTGCGCGTTCTTCGCAAAACATCAATTGCCCTCCCGACCGTGAGTGCTCCCAGCATTGCTAAACCAACGATGAACGAGCCATGCAAGTTCGCCCAGAGAGCAAACACAACTGGGATCGCTACCATGAACCACTTCCGCCACGTGAAGGCAGTCGCCAGCATGAAGACCGCTGCAAAGCAGACCATGCCCGCCAGCTGTGGTCGAACAATCAAAAGCTGTTGATAATCACACCAGTAAAAGAAGAAGACAGCTAACAGCGCGACCCAAGGCTGCTTCGTGCGGGCGTAAAGTGAAATGGCAATACTACCAGCAACGAAGAGGATTGCGCTGGCATACAGAAACTGAATCCCTGCGGTTCCAAATTGTTGAAAGGTTAAATACCCGAGAATTTGACTCAGCCACGCGGTGTCGATCATCGGAACACCCATCGCCAATGGCATAAGTGGCTCAGTTGAGGGCATCTTGCCGGTCTCAAGTATCAGGCGACCATATGAGAGGTGTCCCCAGATGTCGGTGTGCCAGATCGGAAAATAGTTCAGCAAGACAAATAACGCACCTAATGCTCCAACGATGAGAGTTAAAGCACTGGTCGCTTTGAAAGCCTCAGGTGTTCGATCTTCCAGAAGCGCCAGGTTGGGCTGTCCGTCTTCAGTTTGGTATTGTGGAGTCACTGGAGTCTCTTGGCCAGATTTTGATTTAACATTTTCGACAACGGTGCTCATGAATGATTCTTATCAATAATCATTTAATTGAAAGCCTGACGTCATCACCCTAAGTTCGTCGGTGTATCTCGGTCGACAGTGAACCTAAAGAGTTACGAAGTCTGGGGAAAATGAGTTCATTAGGATCAAATATGTTGATTCTGATGAGAATGAAGCACTTGTGGACAAATTGGATTGTAATTGTTTGGTGATTCTGACCAACATGAATTTATAGTATTCAAATCTTTTCGGAGTATTTTGTATGTATAGTAAATTTCGACAACACCTGACGGCACAACTTGAAGACGTCAGGTCGCAAGGTTTAGAGAAGCAGGAGCGATTGATTCAGTCGCCACAGAATTCACAGATTGAGGTTGCGGGCAAGAAGGTTCTCAATCTCTGTGCAAATAATTACCTCGGTCTCGCCGATCATCCACGTATCATTGCAGCGGCTCAAAAAGCGCTTGATGAGTGGGGTTTCGGGATGGCGTCTGTTCGGTTCATCTGTGGAACGCAAGAGCTGCACCGTGAATTGGAAGAGCAACTCTCCTCTTTCTTAGGCACAGAGGAGACGATCCTTTACTCATCCTGTTTCGATGCCAATGGCGGTCTTTTTGAGACACTCTTAACATCTGAAGACGCAATCATCTCTGATTCATTGAATCACGCCAGCATTATTGATGGAGTCCGACTCTGTAAAGCGCAGCGATATCGCTATCAAAACAATGACATGGCTGACTTAGAAGCAAAGCTAAAAGAGGCACAATCTGCGAGGTTTCGATTGATTGCAACGGACGGGGTCTTCTCGATGGATGGTTACCTGGCGAATCTCTCCGCCGTTTGTGATCTCGCTGACAAGTACAACGCTTTAGTCATGGTCGACGACTCACACGCTGTTGGATTCACCGGTGAGACGGGGCGTGGAACCCACGAATATTGTGGCGTCATGGATCGAGTGGACATCCTCACCGGCACTCTCGGGAAAGCATTAGGAGGAGCAAGTGGTGGTTACACTTCTGGACGCAAAGAGATCATCGATTGGTTGAGACAGCGTTCGCGACCTTATTTATTCTCCAACTCATTAGCACCACCGATCACAGCTGCAGCGATTGAAACTCTAAAGATACTGAAAGAAGATACATCGCTAATTGAGCAATTGAAGTCCAACACAAAATTCTTTCGCAGCGAGATCGAGAAACTCGGCTTAGAGGTTTTACCGGGTGAACATCCCATCGTCCCGATCATGTTGGGGGATGCCGTGTTGGCAAACAAAATGGCAGATGCTCTACTTGAGAAAGGTGTCTACGTCGTTGGCTTTTCTTACCCAGTTGTCCCACAAGGACAAGCACGAATTCGAACTCAAATTTCAGCGGCTCATTCAAAAGAAGATTTAGTATTTGCTGTGGAACAGTTTCGAATCGTGAAAGACGAACTAGATATCTAAAATCAATTCCAACGTTTAGCTGCACACTTAAAGTGTGCAACTAAACTTCAAAGACTTCTTGGATCAAAACAACTTACACACTTCAAGGAACAATTGTGTTTCACATTAAAATCTCTGTTGCGACTCACGAATTTGGACAGGACATCCGGACTGTTCTTCATACTGCGATGCAGATGAGAGCGGATGGAGTTCAGTTCGATTTACGCAATCAACTCCCAGCGACTCAATACGGAGAGACTGCCCGCAAGCAGCTCTTAAACTACCTTCGCGAACGAGACCTGCAAGCCGCGTCTGCTCATTTCGCATTGCGTAGTTCGTTGTTTGAAAAGGAACGGTTGGAAGAACGTCTGGAAGCGGTTCGTAATGCGATGGTCTTTGCCTCTCAATTGAAGATTAAAGTCTTCACGATCCGTATTGGTCGACTTCCAAAAGAGGATACACCGGAGTACATGAATCTCATTCTCCCAATCATGAGTGATCTAGCGACCCATGCGAATCATTTCGGAGTGACACTCTGCATCATTCCAGCTGGAGATTCTGCTGAGTCACTTTCGGCTTTACTCAATCAAATCAAGACCGGACCAGTGGCAATTGACGCAGACCTAGGGAGTTGGGTTCTCTCGGGACGATCACCGGAGAAGCAATTGAGAGAACTCAATCAGCACATCAGCCATATCGAAATTCGTGACGCTGTCCGCGATGTGGACGGTGTCGGTGAGGAAGTCCAAATGGGACGTGGCGAGATCGACTGGGACGAGATCGCTGCCTTGATTGGGGAGATGGACTACACCGGCTGGTTGAATGTGAGAAGGTCAACTGGGAATGATAAAATCGGAGATTCGATGCGAGCGATACAGTATTTGAGGAATCTGATTCCGCAAGAATGATTGTCAGCGTGTGCTTTCAGCCGGACACTTGAAGTGTCCGGCAAAACGAAGCGAAATCAAATTCTACAATTTGCAAGTTGAAATCTTGTCGAATTTCAATATTCATTGCGACTTCAAAAACTTCTCAAAACAGTTTGTCGACGATACTTCATGAGGACGTATACTTAGTGACGAGAAGAAGATTCATGTCAAAGAAAGCGGGGGAATCATGTCGACGCAATCAGTACGACCAAGTATCGCTGAGACTTCGTACCGGATGTTTGATCGCCCGCTCCATCCAGAATTATTCGATCCCGTGATTGTAGGTCGTATCCACAGCGAACGAGGCGATTTGACTGTTGGAGTCTGTGAAGGTGGTCACTATCTCCAGTTCTCCTCGGGAGAGAATACCATCGTTGAGGTGACTGCTCCCGATCAGCAGCAGCTTTCAGTTTTTGGATTACAGAAGACATATTTCTATAATGAGCAGGCT
>JABJMI010000144.1 GCA_018659505.1 Planctomicrobium sp. | reverse complement strand
GCGAAGACTGACTTTGTGACTGCTGTTGTTGCTGCACTTTCTTTTCTCGTGAGTTCAGCTTGAGGAGCGCTTGATAAGCAGCTTGCGCCTTTGAGCGACCATCGTGCAGGCTCGACAATTGATTCTTCGCGATGGACTCTGCGAAATACCCTGATGTTGAAGTCATCAGCTCCATAGCAGCATTTAAATGTCGCTTCATCTCCTCGTCTTCAATTTTCTCTAACATCTCCTCAGCCATGGTGAGTGCCTGTTCTTGTGATTCAAACAGCACTTGAGCGGAGGAAAGAAACTTTTCGGAAGGAGTTGTTCTCGACTCGGAGCGGATGAGATTCCAGGTCGCTGAGACAATTTGTCTTTGAACTTCCAGCAGTTTCCCACTTTCAGTCCCTTCTTGTTGTTGCTGTTGTTGAGACGGCTGGGAAGGAACTTCACGGTAGATTTCTTCGAAGTGACGAACTTCGGAGAAGAAGATGTCGCTGAAAGCTCGACGTTGCTGACCATCAGGACCAATGTCGTCAGCGTAGAAGTAGTAGGAGATCAGTTGCTCGGGCTCGACTTTGAGTGTTTCAACCGCCAGCAAATGATCCATCTGCGATTTTTTGCTTTTCGCTGTCTGGTCTTTCAGGTTGACGGATTCCTGTTCGCCAGTTGGTTTCTCGAAGATCAGTCCGTACTCCACTAACCCAAAATCATCGGAGGCATTCGCTTGCAGAGCGAGTTCCTCGATGGGGGAGATACGTTGATCGCGCGACGGGAACTCGACTTTCAACTTGGGTGGAAGGTTGGGCAAAACTTGAATCACAAATTCCGGGACATTGCGATTCTTTCTTTCCTGGAGATCAACTAACTCAAGTTGGTACTTTCGTTTCTCCGGCTGCTCGGAAGCGAAAGCTAAAGTCCTGTTGTTTGGGAATTGTGAGTCCGCAGTCAGTTCAATCCTCTCTCCATCCTCCCCGACAAACGCAGCGGACTTCAGTTCCTTGCTGAGCAAGAAATCGAAATAGATGTTGGAACCTTCAACAACACTCAATCGCCGGACGTCCTCTAATGTCTCTGATTCTAACTCTGTGTAAGTGGGGAATTCGATTTCCGCGTCTGCTTTGACGAGTTCCGGATATGTAAATGTGGTGACGGAATAATCATCTGATGTTTGTGCATCGAACTCGACATGATATGTCAGGTCTTGATCAATGTTTGGAATACGTCCCCCGTAGATCGGATCGTCTAAACTTTTATTGAGTGGAATGCGAATCTGGCGTGACTCGTGATCTGTTGCAACGAGCGTCACGTCGGTCGGGAGCTTCTCTTCGAATCTTGCTAGTACCAGCAAACTCGTTCCCTGTTCGACTTCGGTATCCCCCGGTTCGACAGTGACTGTCATCTCTATGAAAGGTGAAGTTGGTGTTTCAGCGATGACGGGGAGCAGAGGATTCGAAACTGGTGCAGCTAACTGCGGTGAGGCATACACGATCAACAATAGACAGGTCAGCATCGCGAAGATGCGACTCAACCGGTAATGATTCAGACCGTAAATTGCGTCGGACCAATTGTTGATACGAGAGTGCTCCAAAACTCGGCTCATTAGTTCCGATTGCAGAAAGCTGAACTCCCATTTCTCTGAACTGGGCTTCTGCTGGAGACAGGTCAGCAGCATGGCATCTAGTTCGGGGAATTCCTTCTCGATTTCCATTGCAGCCTGAGTTCGGTCGCTGCTTCGAGAACGACCTATCCACAATGAAATCAGAATTGAAGCAACGATTCCGCCTGCGAGAAAGCTAATAAGCGACTGCCGAGGAACGCCTTGGTAGTTCATCACGAGCAAGCTAATTGCTATGATCGTCCAACATGCTAGAGACGCTTTGATTGCCCGAAGTCTTCTCAGGCGACTCGTCACTACATTCAGTTGATTCATCAAGCGAGCATCGGACATCACGTCTTTCCTTCTTGATTTCTGCCCAGCAGGATCGAAATTCGAGTTAGCACATCTTATCTGAAAATTCAGGTAATCACATCCCGAATTTGATTTGAGTTGGGTTTGGAAGCATCTGAGGCTTGGTGGTCTATTGATAAAGCCCCCTCTCCCTCCAGAAATCAGCTGGCGAGTACATAGTTGACCAAGCTCTGGGTGAGAGGGACGGGGTAAGGGGGACAGCAAGACTCAAGTCGAATCAATTCCGACCACTTCTCCAGCCCCTCATACTAACCTTGAATGGTACTGACATCATCCTAACTTGTTTGGCTTTTTCGACTTTAGGATTTGCTGTGGGTTTCTTTTGGTCGTGGAAAATCTTTCGGACGAAGTTTGCAGGTGTAGGGTTCGATGCGGCCGAGGCGGTTGGCAACCTGGACTTCGCTTACGGTTATTATTGCTGATCGAGTCACTTGCCGAATGCAGATCAACATTCGATGATGCTTGCAGACCGAAAAGTTCATCGAATTATGAAAGCACATTATGCGGCGCTCAACATTCTTTTGTTCCCTCTTCGCCATTTATGGCTTCGCAGCAACATTACATGCACAATCAGTTAACGAGCCAACAAACTCCGACGGAATTCTGCCCAAGGCTGCTGATGGGCGAGAGTTGAATCTTAACTTCGAAACGGGTGATCTTACTGATTGGACTGCGACTGGGGATGCCTGGAAGGATCAGCCGCACAAAGGACCGATCAGTCCTGATCGTCCTTACGGAGCAGACAAGATTAGCCAACACACCGGCGAATACTGGCTTGGCGGGTACGAGTTCCACAGAGACGAACCACAAGGAACTCTCACCTCTGCACCGTTTCTCGTTTCGCAACCATGGGCAAGTTTCCTCCTCGGTGGCGGAAGTCACGCGCAGACGCGTGTCGAACTCGTCAACAATGAAGACCAGAAAGTCATCTTCAAAGCGTCGGGAAAAAATCTTGAAGAAATGTCGCCCGTTGTCGTGAACCTCGCCGCACATGCCGGTAAGGAAATTTTCATTCGCATTGTTGATGAACATACTGGCGGTTGGGGACACGTGAACTTTGATGACTTCCTATTACATGAGAAGAAACCGAAATTCAAATTGCCTGTGCTCACTCCGGGTCCGTCGATCCAGTTAGTCGATCAGTACCCCTTCGAAAATCTTTCCGGTCAAGAAGCTGCCGAGAAAATGATTGTACCGGATGGTTTCAAGGTGCAACTCGCTGCCGAAGAACCGAATGTCGCGCAGCCAATTGCTATGGCAATCGATGATCGTGGACGTCTGTGGGTCGCTGAGGCTTTTGAATATCCGAACCGAGCGAAAGAGGGCGAAGGTCGCGACCGGATTATCATTCTGGAAGATACAACACTCGATGGCGTTTTCGATTCACGCAAAGTCTTCATCGAAGGTTTGAATCTCGTCAGTGGAATCGAACTCGGCTTCGGCGGCGTCTGGGTTGGAGCTTCTCCGTATTTCATGTTCATTCCAGATCGTGATGGAGACGATGTCCCCGACGAGGCTGATCCTCAGTTAGCAATTGACGCCCACTTAGCCCCGGGTGAGTCACCTGGGGCTAAATTGCGGTTTCCCGGCGATGTCCCCCCCGGAGCAACAGTTCTGCTTGACGGATTCGGCTGGGAAGACACGCATGAGACTCTTAACGCTTTCATTTGGGGACCAGACGGTTGGCTATACGGTTGCCATGGAGTCTTTACGCATTCCAAAGTCGGCAAGCCGGGGACGCTGGACAATCAGCGAATCGGTCTCAACGCAGGTGTTTGGCGCTACCATCCGACGAAACATAAGTTCGAAATTTACGCTGAAGGTAGCAGTAATCCCTGGGGACTCGACTTCAATGAATATGGCGATGCTTTCATTACCGCGTGTGTGATCCCGCATTTGTATCACGTCATTCCTGGTGCGAGATATCAACGCCAAGCGGGGCAACACTTCAACCCGCATACTTATGATGACATCAAAACTATTGCCCAACATCGGCACTTCGTTGGCAATCAATGGAACAACAACGACCGCGCCCGTTCACATGATCTCGGTGGTGGACATGCCCACGCTGGCGGAATGATCTACCTCGGTGGTCGCGAAGGCAAAGCAGCTCCCGAGTGGGAAATCCTACGGAAGTACGCCGACAAACCGGGCTGGAATATCCCGGAGGACACAACTCAACAAGGCTGGCCCGAGGAGTATCATGGCAAGCTCTTCATGAACAACATTCACGGCAACCGGATCAATGTCGATGAACTGATCCCTGAAGGTTCAGGCTACGTCGGCGTTCGCAATCCCGATTTCCTGCTGACCCGCGACAAATGGTCGCAAATGATCTACATGACTTACGGTCCCGATGGGCAGATGTATTGCATCGACTGGTACGACCAAAACCAATGCCATCACCACGATGTCAATGCCCACGACCGCAGCAACGGACGAGTCTTCCGAGTGAGCTATGGGAATTCGAAACCGGTGAAGGTGAACTTGAAGGATGTTAGAGCGTCAGACTTAGTGAAGCTGGCAACTTTGTCTGAAAACGAATGGTACGCTCGTCATTCAATGAGAATCCTTCAAGAACTCTCCTACTCCGGTGACGCAGAACTAATAAACGATCTGATCGAAATGCGTGGATTTGACAAGCCATCTAGTTCAGAAGAACTAAGGATATTCATTCGAGGTTATCAGATATTAAATTCAATGAAATTGATATTTCCAAAGTTGGCTGATCGGCTAAAAAATTCTGCTCATTATGAGCCCAATTATCAAGTTGTGGACACCGTCGCAGAGAATTCACAGAAATTAGAAGAAATTCAAAACAGTCCAGAAGTTTTAGCATCTCGTCTACGAATTGCAGAAAGCGAATCAAGCTTTGATGTCATGCCAGGACAGCAAGCTATAGGCTGGATTATGGGTAGCGAGACGAGTTCTGCTAAAATCAGACTCGCTGCAACTTCGATTCTCATGAAAATGCCGATGGAGTCCCGCTGGCAAGTCCTCGAAAAGTTAACCTCCTACCCCGAAGACGCCAACGATCACAACCTGCCGCTCATGTACTGGTACGCAATGGAGCCACTGGCGGATGTTGATCCGCAGCGAGCGCTCGCACTCGCTATGACAGCCGGGGAAAACATTCCGATTCTGCGCGAGTATATGGTGCGACGACTCGGCAGCGGAAAGCCGGCAGAGGCTTTGGAATTGTTAGTAGGAGGCCTTGCTAATGCAAAAGATGACGCTGTCCGCTTGACGTTTCTCAAAGGAATTCGGAGTGCGGTCGCTGGTCAAAAGGAAGTGACTCTCCCAGAGGATTGGTGGAAAGTTTACTATGAGCTGACCGAACCGAAATCGACTTCCGCGAATTTTGATGTCTATCTCTACACGCTCGGCTTAGGTGCTCGATTTGGGAACACTAACTCGTCTCAAAAACTCGAAGAAATCGTCGTCGACGAAGCGGGAGCCTATGAAGAACGGAAAGTCGTTTTCGGTTTCCTTGTTGAGAACGATTCCAAAAATCTGGCGACAATCATCTCACAACTCCTCACCGGAACAACATTGCGAGCAGAAGCCTTACGCGCCGCTGCCACGATCAATAATGCTGAGATCGCAAAAGCGATTGTTTCGAATTACAAAACTCTCAATGCCGATGAACAAACCGATGCCCGCAACGCCCTTGCCAGTCGTGCGAATTATGCCATTGAACTGCTGATGGCTGCCGACTCAGGAGCGATTCCTCGCAAGGATCTATCTGCTGATTTGATTCGACAATTGCGAAACCTCGATGATCCCAGTGTGACGGAGTTACTCAACAAAGTCTGGGGGGTCGTTCGTGAGAGCGACTTCGACCGCAAGAAGCTGATTGCCAGCTACTTGAAACTGGTCAAAGCCGATTCACAAAGCAAGGCAGATCCTCACCTCGGGCGAGCGATCTTCACCAAGACCTGTCAGCAATGTCATACTCTGTACGGAGTTGGTGGCAAAGTTGGTCCCGACATTACAGGGGCGAATCGTAAAGACCATAATTACTTGCTTTCTAACATTCTCGATCCATCTTCTGTCATGGCGAAAGAGTATCAACCAGCTGTCGTCGTGACTGATTCTGGTCGCGTCATTACCGGGATTGTGAAAGAAGAGACCAACGCGATTCTTTCGATTCAAACAACGAACGAAATCGTTCAAGTTCCTGTTAACGAAATCGAAGCTCGCAAGCAAAGCGACAAGTCAATGATGCCCGACGACTTACTCAAAAACCTCAGCGATCATGAATCACGTTCTTTGGTGGCTTATCTTTCAGGTACTCAACAGGTCTCGATGGCTGCGACTGCAGACAATGTTAACCGCTTCTATAACGGGAAAGACCTGACCGGTTGGCGAACAACCCGGGAAGTTGATCAGGCACTCTGGTCTGTCGAGAATGGTGAAATCGTTGGTAAGTCGACAGGGTTACAGCACAATGCGTTTCTCGTCAGCGACATGCTGATGGAGAACTTCGAATTTCGCTGCGAAGTGAAACTTGATCCCAATAGCGCTAACAGCGGAATTCAGTTTCGCAGTGCTATTCTTCCTGACGGAGAGATGCGTGGCTACCAAGCCGACATCGGTGCCGGCTGGTGGGGGAAACTCTATGAAGAAAGTGCTCGTGGACTTCTAGTCAAAGAGGACAATGCGGAACACGTCAGAGAAGGAGACTGGAACGAATACATCATTCGTGCAGTCGGTCCTCGTGTGCAAACGTTCTTGAATGGAGTTCAGGTCGTTGATTTGGTCGATGAGCAAGGTGCACGAAGCGGACAACTCGCGGTCCAGATTCATTCAGGTGGACCGATGGAGGTTCGCTTCCGTAATTTGGAACTGAATGTTCTCGATCCAATGCCACCGTTCACCGCTGCCGGTTCACCTGCCGGTGGTTGGCCGAGTTCTGTACTCGCTGACGACCCACGTGAAATAGAGTGGAATAAAATCCGTTTGGACGACGTATTTCGCAGTGAGGGCTGTGCTATTGCAGACTTTGATAATGATGGGCATATGGACATTGCTGCGGGTAGCAAAATATATTTGCT
Source organism: Planctomicrobium sp. (assembly GCA_018659505.1). GTDB lineage: Bacteria > Planctomycetota > Planctomycetia > Planctomycetales > Planctomycetaceae > Thalassoglobus. Next base: position 1,146 of record JABJMI010000144.1, on the reverse strand, counting down.
GCAATCCCCTGACCCATCTGAAAGTCTTCAAGAATATAAAAAATCCAAGGAGCCTGTTTATGACGCGAATGGTGACCCTGTTCTATCATTAAAACTGGGAGGAGGTCAAAGGGCTTATCCCGACGAAATCTTACTGACCGACCCTTCTCGAGAATTCGACCCCAAAGGTTACAGCAACACATTCTGCAATTTCCCAATCGATGTGAACAAAGATGGCTGGCTCGATTTGGTCGTTGTCGACTTTCCCGGTAAGCCGACATGGTGGTTCGAGAATCCTGGCGAAACGGACGAGCCGCAGGCATGGAAACGTCATCAGCTGACTCCGGTGACGAATAACGAAAGTCCGCAGTTCCTTGATATCAACGGTGACGGTATTCGCGAACTGCTGTGTGGGTTTGATCAAAAGATTATGGGCTTCGCGACGCCCCGAGACCTGCCGACGGCAGAATGGAAGATCAATGCCATCGATGGTCCCGGTGCTCCCGGAACGGACCGCTTCTCGCACGGGATCGGTTCCGGAGATATTAACAATGATGGACTCAATGATATTTTAGTACCCAACGGTTGGTGGGAAGCCCCCGTTAGCGACGCACTTCAAGTGCGTCAAAGCGAAGCCGAACCTTGGGAATGGCATCCGGCTCCGTTCGGAGAAGGTTGTTCGCAGATGTATGTTTACGATTTCGATGGTGATGGCGATAACGATGTCCTTTCGACATCGGCTCATCAATTTGGAATGTGGTGGCATGAGAATAAGGGGCTAGGGTCTAGTGACGAGGGGCTAGGGGAAGAAGAAAGAACTTGGGAAACGCATTTGATTTCGGAGGATTTCTCGCAGACACATGCTTTGATGCTGGCGGATATCAATGGGGATGGGTTGCCTGATTTCGTAACCGGCAAACGCTACTGGGCACACGGAGGACACGATCCCGGCGGAGACCAACCCGCAGTTGTTTACTGGTACGAACTTCAAAGAGAAAACGGTAAACCAGTCTGGACTAAACACCAGATCGACGACAACTCCGGCATCGGAACACAGTTTGATGTTGCAGATATCAATGGAGATGGACTGCTCGATATTGCGACGTCGAATAAGAAGGGGACGTTCTTGTTCATTCAAGAACGCAAGTGAGTGATGCCGGACACTTT
>JABJMI010000710.1 GCA_018659505.1 Planctomicrobium sp. | reverse complement strand
CTGATGGCAAAACGAAAATCATTGAGTTAACTCGTAAGAAAATCGAACTAAAAGAATCCGAAGTTAAAGGTGACATCATCGAGACTACCGACCGCATCGGTCGCCCTGGCCGAGTTGGTATCATTAGTTTACCTTCGTTCTATCGTGATTTCGCTGGTGCCTCTGGCGGCCTCGCGAACTTCAAAAGTGCGGGAGCAGATGTCGCCCGTGTACTCGGTCGCTTTGCTCGCGAGGAAGTCGATGTTGTCATCATCGATCTTCGTAACAACGGCGGTGGAGCACTGACCGAAGCGGTAGAAATCTCTGGTCACTTCATTGACCGTGGTCCAGTTGTTCAAGTCAAAGAGCCAAGTGGTTACGTGCGAGTTCTTGACGATGAAGAATCAGGTGTCATGTATAACGGTCCTCTCGTCGTGATCTGCAATCGACTTTCTGCGTCGGCCTCTGAAATTTTTGCAGGAGTCATCAAAGATTATCGCCGTGGAATCGTGATTGGAGACACCACCACTCACGGAAAAGGGACAGTGCAAAACCTGATGGACGTCGCACCTAGACAACCATTCCGTATTGTACGCCCACAAGATCGTGGCAAGCTGAAGCTAACCATTCAACAGTTCTACCGAGTTAAAGGGGACAGCACCCAGAACCGAGGAGTCCGTTCCGATATTGTTCTACCTTCCTTGATTGATCACTGGGATCTAGGCGAGTCGTTCCTCGATAACGCTTTGCCATTCGATAAAATTCGCTCAGCGACTTATTCGGAATCCTCAATGGTCAATCCACAAGTCATCTCCGCGATTCAAAAGAACAGCGAAGCTCGGACAGAAAGCGATGAATACTTCCAACGAGTCAAACGCTCAATTGCCCGCTACCTCGAACGTAAAACGAAAACGAAAATTTCGTTGAACGAAGCAACCGTTCGACTTGAACGTGAAAAAGACGAGAAAGCGAGCAAAGAAGAGAAAACTGAAGAAGAAATCCTGAAGGAAGAAACCGATCCCAACGCAGAAGGTCCGATCTTCCCAGAAAGTCATTACAACGACGAAGCCCTTAATATCGCACTCGATTATGTCGCAGCCTTGCGAGGAAACTTGACTGTTGCGAAGTAGTTGAAATCGATTATTCGAAAGTTATTAAGCGTCGAGGGGAAACCTTCGACGCTTTTTTCGTGACACAACAACCAGAGGAGATCACGAAAAAACTGTATTATCCAAACAAGGTTTTCCTACAATTGTTTGAGGCATTGGGGAATGAATAGTCTACCAACACGACGCGCGAGCAAGTGTGCTTGGGGAGTTGATCCTCTTGCATGCGCTGCGTGCTTGTAAGGGAGGTTATTTCCATGCTGCTGCCTAGCAAGAAGGTTGATGATTTAGAATGTTTGACCTTTCCCCAATAAATGCCGATAATTTTCACCGATTTGAAATTTTCGATTCGAGATTCAAAACCAGCTGATTCAGTACAAAAGCCACTGCACTCGCCTGGCGTTCTTCCCTTAATGTCGATTGTTTATTTTGAATGGTCATTTCTTGATCGAGTTGAATGCAATTAACTTGATCAAGCTTAGTGATGCCAGAAGTCCCTTCTCGGAAACAAATCGCAGAGTAGGCAATTCCATCCAGTACTTCAGGGGCATTCGGTCCGAGATGCCCCGTGATCGAGACAGCGACATCTGCTTCAGGAGTACGGTTCAATGCTCCAATCGCCATCTGTCGAGCGACACTCTCTGAGACGGGTCCAATCTTCGGCGAACTCAAATCATCTCCGCGAACACCTAGCCATTGGTTTTTAGAATCGTTGCGATAAGTAACAAAAGAGCCACATAGAGATGCAGAAATACCTGGAACTTTTGAAAGTGTTGCAGCGATACGACCAGCGGTACAGCTCTCAGCGAAGACCACTTTCAGTTTGCTTTTCTCTAAGAGTTCAGCAACTCGGGATGCTATTCTCAGTAATTCGTATTCATTCAAATTTGAAGCTCCCCTCATCACGCCATGTTGCTGAATCACAACGTACCCTAATAGACAATTGATTGAAGGACAACTTCATTCAAATTGCGATGATCTGATCATTGACTCACACCATCTTTTAAAAAGTATGTCAAACTGTAGTAAGTTCCCTGAGGAACCTATTTCGTTTGCTTTTGCCTGATGGCTTGTGCGGAGAGGATGTCCTTACTCTCAGTACAAGCCATTTTTTAATCGATTGAGTATTCCGATGATGTTTACCGATATCACGAATTCGGGTAGCATCATTTCTAACTATGTCGCAACCAACTCTTGAAGAATTTCGGAATAGAGTAATCAACTCTGGGGTCATGTCAGAGCTTGAAGTGGGTGAAGAATTCGTTGCAATGCAGACAACTGAGGAACCGACGACTGTAGAGTCTTGTGCCCGATTCCTTGTGCAAAAAGGGACTCTCACCGCCTGGCAAGCCAAGCAACTTTATCGTGGCAAGCTCAAGTCGCTGGTCTTGGGCAACTATGTCTTGCTCGACAAGCTCGGACAGGGCGGAATGGGAATGGTGTTTAAGGCAGAGCATCGCATCATGCAGCGAGTGGTTGCACTGAAAACCCTTTCACCTGAAATCACAAAATCTCGACAACTTCTCGCACGTTTCAGAAGAGAAGTACAAGTCGCTGCCAAATTGGAACATCCCAATATCGTGACAGCGTACGATGCTGCCCAGGAAGGAGAAGTTCATTATCTGGTAATGCAGTATGTTGCGGGTGAAGACCTCGCGTCATTAGTACGGAGTCAGGGTGTTGTCTCTTTCGACATTGCCGTCAACTATGTTCTTCAAGCTGCAAAAGGCTTGCAGTATGCCCACGAACAAGGGGTGATCCATCGAGACATTAAACCTTCGAATCTGTTAGTCGACGAGACGGGAACGGTCAGAGTCCTCGACATGGGGCTAGCAAGAGTTGAATCGGTTGAGGAAAAATCATCTGACCTGACAGCTTCCGGAGCTGTGATGGGCACCATCGATTATATGTCTCCCGAACAAGCTGAGAACACACGACAAGCGGATGCGCGGTCAGACATTTATAGCCTAGGATGTACCTTATATTTCCTACTGACAGGTCGCCCAACTTTTCAAGCTGAATCAATAGTACAACGAATCCTGGCTCATCGAGATGCTGAGATTCCCCGATTGTCAGGCAATGTCGAGAAAGCGACTCCGGAACTTGACCGAATCTTTCAAAAGTTGGTCGCCAAATCCCCAAGCGAACGATATCAAAGTATGGCAGAAGTGATTGATGCACTTGCTGCTTTGAATTTCAATCAACCAACGACTCAAAGCAAAAACAGTCCTAATGATGCCGATTTTGATGACTTTCTATTCACGATGAACTCAGAAGAATCGGTACCTGTTTCATCAAAAAAGAGAACAAAAACTGCGGTCTCTGATCGTACAAGCAGATCGGGTGAGGAAGAAGGCGATGACGACTTTCAGATTGTTGTTCCGGTCGAAAAGTCGCCTATTCGTAACAGAACCATTGATCGCAATAGTTCCTCATCGCCGAATGTAAAAATCATCTCTGCTTCGTTTGGTGTTCTGGCACTCATCATCGTCGCTGTAATGATTTACAATAACGACTCTGGTGCTGTTGATGTGAGTCAAAATTCGACTTCGCAGCCAACAAGCGAATCGAATAATAACAATTCAGAGGTGGTCGAAAACTCCTCAAACAGCACGCCAGAACCTACGGTTCCAGATGCACAATCGGCACTCGAAACCTCTTTGCTCTTCGATGGAGTCAATGATTACGCAGTCATCCCGAATTTGTCACTCAATGATCGATCTCCAGTCACACTCGAAGCTTGGATGACTCTCTATCAGACCGGACCAGACTGGGGGATGGCGAAATTAGACCAAGGACGTTCAATCTTGATTAAAGCCAATTTGAGATTGCAACAGTCTGAGAGAACTCATGTGGCGGGAGTTTGGAATGGAACGGAAAGTCGATTATTCATAAATGGTGAAGCAATTGAGGCTCCTATAAATCGATATCCATTGGAACCCTCAAACGGAGGGCTATTCCTCGGAGGCGCACCAGCGGACAAAATGGGTCGGAATGCTCCCGATCGTTTTTTCAATGGCAAGATTCATCAAGTTCGAATCACAAAATCAGCACGGTACACAGAAAGTTTCACCCCGCAAGAACTCTTAGCCTCTGAACAAGAAACGATCGGGCTTTATCTACTGAATGAAGGTCGTGGAGATCAAATCAAAGACATTTCCGGAAATTCTAACCACGGAACTGTTCACGGCGCAGTTTGGAGCTCGGAATAATAAAACAGCCTGGAGGATACCATTCCAGGCTGTTTTGAATTGAATAAACGTAGTGCAAATCTATTTTTCGTATTTCTCAACAGAAACTTTATCTTCAGTCGGGAAATTATCTGGAACCTTCTGGGTCACTTTGCCAGTTGTCGCCCATTCAGTTCCGCGTTGAAGCGAGACTTTGAAGCCGATGCATTCTTGCGAATAATCTGCATGCCCCAGAGGTGTATGAAAGACACGTCCTTCGCCGAATTTGATCACCATGAGCATCGGCTCGTGACGACCTGATCCGCCATGTTTTGGACTGGCAAAGGCAGTTGCCAGGACTTGCATATTCTGACCTGGACCTCGGAGCTGAGCGTAGAGTTCATCCTTCGAGTGCATCCATTCCATCGGCATGCCTTTGGTGATGGGATGGTCTTTATCTCGGGTGATAACAGAAAATTCATGCTGCGAACCATGATGACCTCCAGCGCCTGGTGAATCGTCTCGAACGAGTTTTCCTTCATCGTCTAAGTAGATATAAGGACCACTTTTCTCATTCCGTCCACCCCAGCCGCCGATACCGATCATCTGGTTGTATTCTTTCCAGTCACCAAATGAATTATCGGCAGCGTGAACGATAACAAGACCACCACCACCTTTTACAAATTTAATAAAGGCTTCTTGAGTTTCCTGCGGCCAGGGAGCTGCTCCATAACCAAAGTTGGAAACAACGACATCGTATTGAGAAAAGTCAGGTTTGAAATCAGGATCAGGTTCAGCCTTCGGTTTTGGAGTCGATTCGAAGCCTTCTAATGGATACTTCTTGAGTAAATCTTCACCTTGCCAAGTGTACTTTGTGCGAGCGATATCGACGGAAAAGAGACCAGTCTCTTCCAGATAACTCTTCATCATGAAGGTCGTCTTCGGCCATGCTCCATGATTGTTTTGTCCATCAATAATCAACGCTTTGTATTCCGCGCCCGAAACCGAAGTTGAGAGTGAGAACAGCATCGCAAGAAAGGCAAATGCTCGATTGAATTTCATATTGGTCAGCTCCAGATGAGAAATAGATTTCTAAGTGTGGTAATGAGATTTAGCCTCGTACAGAATATAAGCAATTCCTTCTCCGTGCCTCAGCGTCTCCGCGGTGATTTTTTCTGTAACCAATCGTTCCGGAGAGCCATACGAATCAGGATAGTGTGAAGTTGCCGAACTTCGGTCGCGTTACCAAATTTGAATTTCGGTCTCTAATTCGACACCATGGACTTCATGGACTCGCGATTTAATGACATCGATCAAGTGGATCACATCGTCCGCGGTGGCATTTTCGTGTGTCACGATAAAATTCGCATGTCGATCACTCACTTCAGCTTGACCAACTTTGGTCCCTTTTAACCCGGCCTGTTCTATCAAGGCTCCGGCACTGAGACCTCTAGGGTTTTTGAAGATGCAGCCGGCTGATTGAAATGAAAATGGCTGCGCAGCTTTTTTCACAATCCAGATTTGTCTCATCTTCTTAGAGATTTCGTCTGCATCCGCGACAGACAACTCAAGTTGGCAACTCAAGATGGCAAGTTCATTGACGCTACTTGTTCGATAGTCGAAAGAGAGTTCATCCCCGGAACGAGTAAATCGTTCTCCTTTCACAGTCAAAACCTCGACCGATTTCACATATTGTCCAATGTCCCCATGTCGACCTCCAGAGTTGCCGCGGATCGCTCCTGCAACGGTTCCGGGGATACCGACGAGATTTTCCAGACCAGACAGCCCTGCCCCGACCGCGACTGAGATTGTATTGGAAAGGGCAGCCCCACCTCCGCAGGTGACAATGTTTCCATCTACAGAAACCTGCGAGAAATTGTCGTTCTCCAATTTGATTACAACACCTGGAAAGCCTGCTTCACTAACCAGCACATTTGAGCCTCCTCCCAAAATCCTGACAGGCAAAGCTTCTTCATTGATTGCTTGCACGACCTCAACAAGTTCTTCAACTGAACGAGGAGTGATGTAAAGTTGTGCAGTCCCACCAACCTTTAGCCAAGTCAGTGGAGCCAATGGTTCGTCAATTTTTGTAATTTCGTTGAATTTATCAAATGCGCTCATTATGAATGCGAGTGATATCACCCGCTCCCAAGGTCAAAAGGATATCTTGATTGCTCGCATCAGTCTCTAATGTTCGCCACACTTGGTCAAGCGATGGAATAAACATCGCTGATTTACCTCGATGATTCAGGTCTTCAACGAGTTTTTGGCTCTCATTTACAAACTCCACACTCTGTGCTTCACGAGCCGCAAACACAGGCAAGATGAACACAAAGTCAGCGAGTGCCAATGCTTCTACAAAATCCATGTGAAGAGTTTGAGTTCGAGAAAGCTGATGCGGCTGAAAGCAACACCGTATTCGAGAATTCGGATATTGTTTCCTGGTCGCTTCCAAGGTCATTCTGATTTCGGTCGGATGATGAGCATAGTCGTTGATCACCGTTCCGAATGGTCCGGATTCAATAATTTCGAATCGCCTTTTGAGCTGCGGTGGATATAGGATTCTCTCAGTGATTCCTGGATGTGATAGATCGCCATCGAGAGCTTCAATTGTTGCCATCGCAGCGGTGAGATTGATGAGTTGATGCTTTCCAACCAGAGGAAACTCGTAAGAATTACGTGCAATCCCTTTCGAGAAAAAATGAATTTGCCTCCCCTCTCGCTGACAATACCAATCTGCGTATGAGTCTCGAAGCGAGAATGATATCGTCTTCGCATCTCGATTCAGTATAAGTTCAGAACTCACCGAGCAATCTTTGTTGTAAACAATTTTCCCATGAGACGGGAGGAGATCCAGAAACTTCGCGTAAGCCTCGATCATCAAGTCAAAATGGGAAAAACAATCAAAGTGGTCCGGCTCAATTCCTAACAGGCAGATTGCTTCAGGATTGAGGGCATGAAAGTGATTTCGATATTCGCACGCTTCAACAACTGCCAGGTTGCCTTTCCCAAGTTTGCCGTTGCGGTGATCCGAAGTACGCTCAGCCCCACAAATAAATGTTGGCGAATGTCCAATCTGTTCCAGCAAAGCAGCGATCCACGCAGTCGTGGAACTCTTGCCATGAGTTCCAGCTACCGCCACACAAGACATACTATTGGCGATTCGCGAAATTGAATCGACATAAGAGAGTTGTGGTATGCCCAATGCAGAAGCTTGTGTTCGCTCTGGGTTGGAATTCGGAATTGCCGCACTAAAGAACACGATATCTAGTTCGGCAGAAATCGAAGAAGCTTGATGCTCGGGGACTAAATGAACTCCAAGTGAGATCAACGACTTCCAAGCAGATGAATCACTAGAAAGATCCGAGCCACTCAACTCCCAGCCAACGTCCAATAGAATTTCAGCAAGTGCCTTCATCCCCGCTCCACAAGCACCAATCAGATGTGCTCGAGGGCGTTCTCCTTGCGAAGGTCGCTGAAGAATTTGGGCTCTGAGAATTGGCATTTCTAAAGAAAAAGCACATCTTTCAATGTTCTAATTTGTTTGCGAAAGCTGAAAATAATCATTGGAAGGAATACAATATAGCTCAGTCTGTGGATTCATCTGCTCGGAATTGACTCAATTCGCTTAAAAATGGTCTCTTCAGTTCTTCAGAGACGAACTTTTGCGGTCTCTCTGAGGTTAATTGATGAAAAGACGCAGTTCAAACGGACTTAATGTATCAAAGGTTTTGAAATTGCAGACGACACTTTTGATGAGACCATCGAGATATTGCTAATTTCAAGTCGGTTTTGCGAGAAAGCTACATATTGTTTATGATAGTCCTCCAAAGAATGTACTCAATCCAAAACTCCCTCCACAACCTCCAGTCACAGGTTCTCCGATGCAACGTTTGTGGGCGATCACATTATTAAGTTTAGTTT
>JABJMI010000359.1 GCA_018659505.1 Planctomicrobium sp. | reverse complement strand
GGCGCCTCCAATTGCATTCATTGCAATTCGACCAACGATAAATATCAGTGGAACTCCAAAGACTAAAGCGATAAGTCCAATAGCTCCCCATTTCACGAATTGAAATCCATTATCGAAGAGCTCCCCCATGTGGTCCTGTAAGTATGAAATAGTAATAAGGACCGCTCCTAGAATCAAAAAACAGACCCCTCCTAAGGTCTGCATCTCGGGCGACATGGCATTTAAGCCTTTGATTTGTAGTCCTATAAACGGCAGAATGAACGCTCCGACTCCGAACAGGATCATTGTTCCTCCGAACTTGCGCAATTGTTCGGGGGCAATCGTTGCAGTTTTCGATTTCCTAGATCGCCGTTTTCGCGAAGTTGATTGACGAGAAGAGCCAGCACTTTTCTTTCTAGCCGGAGTCTCTCCAAAGAGATCATCCTGTTCTTCTTCAAAACCGAACGGGTCTGCTGCGGGTTGACGTTGCTTTGATGTTGAGCGAGAAGGTTTTGGCTTCGCTGGTCGTACACGATGATCGGCAGCGGTGAAAAGTTCATCACATCTTGGGCAACGAACTTTTTCGATGGCTGACGTTAATTTCATTTTCGCCTGGCAACCTGGGCATTGAACACGCATTTCTGCCATAGCAAAGCTCCTGGAAGTAGATAGTAAACAGAATTAATCATTAACGTACAATAGTACGCCAATGAGATGCAATCGTAATTTAAAGAACACTTCTGGTATGTCAGCACGACATCACAAGTCTTTAGGTTTAACGGCAAGCCATAGGCGTTGAAGTTTATCGTTTAACGCAGTCTCCTAGCAGTTAAACGAATTCTCACCAACAACTTGTGAACAGATGCTTAAGTAAATCACTTCTTGTTATTTCACCCTTGCCCCTCGATCCCTAGCTTCTTGCTCACGCGATTAGCCGCGTCAAGATTCTGCCGCTTCATCAAGCATGAATGGCCACTTCATATGGAAGCAAGTCCCGCGACCGAGTTCGCTGTCGATTGTGATTTCGCCGCCGTGTTCTTTTAATACTTTCTGGCTGACTGAGAGTCCCAGACCCGTTCCTGCGGAACCTTTGCTTGATTCAAAAAGGTTGAACATTTTGGGCAAGTCAACCGGATCAATACCGGTCCCATTATCCTCGATTTCGAGTTCAAATTTTTCTTCGTTTTGTAAGTATCGACCTCGAATGATAATTTTAGGCTGCTCTTGATCCTCAAGCGCATCGATGGCATTGATGATCAGATTTAGAATCGCTCGATGAAAACCTTCGGAATCAATCATCGAGCCTGGTAAATTGTCAGTGAGCTCAATTTGTAATTCGATTCCATGATCAACAAGCCGCTGCTGCATCAGGTCGGCAACCTCTTGGATGATATCTTCAATTTCCGTTAAGACGAGCTTCGGCGCGCGGTCTTTACTGTATGCCAGCATGTCCATGACGAGGTTGTAGATTCTTTCCTGATTACGTTCGACGATGGTCCAACCTTTTTGGATGAGTTCGTTATTCTCTCCTTTCAAGCCCATATCGACCAGATAGCCACCACCCCGGACACCTTGCAGTATGTTCTTAATGTGATGGCTCATGATGGCAGTCGTTTGACCAACAGCAGCGAGGCGTTCAGCAGAAAGCATTGAATCGTGATAGCGATGGTTTTCAATTGCCAGAGCAGATTGTCGACCTATTGCGATCAATAGTCGTAAGAGTTGATCATTAAACTGCCCTGGTTGAGAGTCATCGACCTGCATGGCGGAGGTCGTCGTGTCGACATAGATCACTCCCATCAATTCGTATCGTCCATGCATCGGAACACACATGACCTCACGAATCCCTGCTTTCAGAATGCTTTGCCCACCGTCAAAGCGGCTATCATGTTGAGCATCAGAGGTCCGTACGCCTTTGCCATTTTCAATAACATGCTCAACGATTGTTGTCGAAATCGGCATTCGTTGCCCTACGTCAATCCCTGCACGATGACTGACGACCCGAGGTTCGATGCGATCTGTCTTGCTGTCCGTTACTAACATACAACCGCGATCGGCGCCGACAGTTTTCAACGTCAGATCAAGGATTCGATTAAGCAATTC
>JABJMI010000148.1 GCA_018659505.1 Planctomicrobium sp. | reverse complement strand
GGGCGACTCGGCTCTTACACTCATGACGCAGCCGAGGAAGGTTTCGCAGCGATCATGGCTGTCAACGCTCCCGGTCCCGGTGGAGTTGCTCCTTTCGGTGGCATGGAACGTCGCCTGGGAACGAACCCTATTAGTATGTCTTCTCCTTCAGTTAATGGTCCTTTTGTTCTTGATATGACAACGAGTGCAACCGCTGAAGGGAAATTGAGAGTTGCCAAGCAATCAGAAAAAATGGTTGATGAAGGATTGGTCATCGACGGGCATGGCAACCCGTCAACCGATCCCAATGCCTACTATGACAAACCGTTTGGTTCGATCTTACCCTTGGGAGGTCCACTGCTGGGACATAAGGGGTATGGACTTTCGGTCATGATCGATGTCTTCTGCGGAATGCTTTCCGGGAGTGGAGTCTGTCGAACGGATCTTCCACGGGGGGCGAATGGAGTCTGGCTGCAATTGATTGACGTGGAGCAGTTCCTTCCGAAAGATGAATATGACAAATACATGAAACAGTATGTCAGCCATATCAAAGACTGCCCCAAGTTGCCGGGCGTTCAGGAAATTTTTCTTCCAGGAGAAGTTGAAGAACGCCGTAAAAAAGATCGTCAGGCGAACGGTGTTGCAATACCTGATGAAACTTGGAGACAATTGACTGAACTCGCGAAGGGACTGAATGTCTCTCTCGATTTTATTGGCTGATAAAACACTTGTACTTTCGGATTGGTTCATGAAGTTTATATTTTTTCTTACAAGCTGTTTCTGCTTTCTTTTCAGTTCTTCAGTCTCAAACGCTGAGGAAATTGACTTCACTCGCGACGTACGACCGTTACTGTCGGGGCGTTGTTTTAAGTGTCATGGTCCTGATCCTGAGACTAGAGAATCCGGGTTGCGATTGGATGAGTCACAAGCTGCTCAAACAGAATTAGATAGCGGCGAACGTGCAATCGTTCCTGGGAAGATTACCGCGAGCGAATTGATTGCCAGAATCACTTCCGACGATGAATTTACGAGAATGCCTCCGCCCGGTGATGGACTTCCATTGAGTGAAAAGGAAATCAATACTCTTAAACAGTGGATCGAACAGGGAGCGAATTACGATAAACATTGGTCCTTTAATGCTCCGCAAGAACCCGAACATCCCGAAGTCAGCAATCCAGATTGGTCTCGAAATGGAATCGATTATTTCATTCTACAAAAGTTAGACCAGCAAGGTTTGAAACCTTCTCCAGAAGCCGATAGGCGGACGCTGATTCGAAGACTTTCTCTCAACCTGACAGGGTTGCCGCCGACTCGCAAAGAAATCGATGCGTTCCTCAACGATCAATCAGTTGATGCGTATGAGAATGTCGTTGACCGCTTATTGAATTCACATTCGTATGGAGAACGCTGGGCAAGAATTTGGCTCGATCTGGCACGCTATGCCGACTCCGCCGGGTATGCAGATGATCCTCCACGGACGATTTGGAAGTACCGTGACTGGGTCATCGATTCCATCAACAAAGACATGCCCATTGATCAGTTTTCAATTGAACAGATGGCAGGCGATTTATTGCCGAACCCAACTGATGAACAGTTGATTGCCACAGCGTTTCATCGCAACACAATGACCAACAGCGAAGGCGGCACCGACGACGAAGAGTTTCGCTCAGCTGCAATTGTTGACCGTGTGAACACATCACTTCAGGTTTGGATGGGTCTCACGATGGCATGTGCTCAATGTCACACCCATAAATATGATCCAATCACTCAAGAAGAATACTTCAACGTCTATGCAATCCTGAACCAAACAGAAGATGCAGATCGGCGCAATGAGGCACCACTGTTCGAATTCTGGACACCGGAACTCGAACAGAAGAAACTCTCACTCGAAAATCAACTTGCTAAGCTCAAAACGAATTTGACGGAGTTAGAGGCATTCCAGCCTCCAGAGGAACAAGATCTCAAACTCCCAGAGGGTCCAGTTCAAGCTCGCTATATCCGAGTCGATTTGCCTGGAGAAGGCAAGATGCTTTCGCTGGCGGAAGTGCAAGTTTTCTCTGCTGAGGAAAACATCGCAGCGGGTAAAAAAACAACACAAAGTAGCACAGGTTTTAATGGACCGGCATCACTCGCAGTAGATGGGAACACCGATGGCCATTTCTTTGATGCGAAATCAACAACTCATACGCTTCAGGAGAAAGACCCCTGGTGGGAAGTTGATCTGGGAGAAGTGAAACAGATTGAGAAAGTTCTCATCTGGAACCGTACAGACAGTCCGGGTATTGGTGCTCGACTCAATGGTTTCCGCATCGTCTTTTTAGATGGTGAGAGAAAACCGATCTGGGCACGCGAAAAATTGACCGCGAACGAAAACGATACAAATATTTCGGTTCCGGCGACATCAAAAGAATTCCTGAAAGAAGACCTTGCAGCGATCGCAAACTTTTCAGGTCAAAGCAACCCAGAAGTTG
>JABJMI010000560.1 GCA_018659505.1 Planctomicrobium sp. | reverse complement strand
TTGACAAAATTTTACGATGGGTGGTGGGATGAACTGCTACCTAGCTTCAAAAACTCCACTGCGATCTCCCTCGGCCATCCTCGCGATAATCCCGCTCGTTTGACTTCGCACGACTGGATCACCACTCGTATGACTCCCTGGAATCAGAGCCAGGTTCGAAATGCGATGAACGGAGATGAAAACACTGGATTCTGGAACGTCAATGTTGTTGAAGATGGAGAATACGAATTCCGTCTCCGCCGCTGGCCTGATGAATCCAACGCATCCATAGATCAGGAACTTCCTCCCGGAGCGGATGTTCCCGGAGTCAAAGCGTTTCGGACAACTCCTGGTAAAAAAATCAATCCTGTAGAAGCCACATTACAGATCGGTGATAAAAGAATGCGTTCGAAAGTCAAACCGGGTGACAAGGAAGTCGTCTTTAACATGAAACTGAAAGCTGGGAAGAAACGACTTACGACGTTATTCAAGACCAAAGATGGTAGCGAATTCGGAGCCTACTTCGTGTACGTGACCAAGAAGTAACTCGATGATCATGTCATTCAATCACATCAGGATTGATTATCATTGATAAGAGGTACCCGTCCACGGTATCTCTTTGAAGAAATGAACAGGAGGACGCGGAGGGAGCAGAGAATTCATAAGATCGACTTGCAAATTGAGCAAGCGGATGGCTTTGTAGATGTGAATACCGCAAGAATTGTCAAGTCGCAGAGTCTCTGGATCTGTTTGATCATAGGTCATCTAGTCGATTCCAATTTCAGCCACCCAAAGTCTTCATGAATAGAATTTCAAAAGCCTCTGCTCTCTCTGTTTTCTCCTGTTTAATCTTTTTCCTGTGAACGATTACGTTAAGGGTTATCGATATTTTCTACTTGATTCGTGGAGGAAGTCTCTCTCTTCTGTTGTCAGACTTGCTTCTCCCGAATGACTTATTTTCTCCAGAAGCTCATCGACTCGTTGAGCAATTTCTGGGGGAATAGGTTGTCGAGACCGTGGTTCTGCAGTCTCAACAGTCGGTGCAGCTTGTTGGGTTGGTTTATGAATTTTTAGTTTTGGCTTTCTTTTAAATCGCAGGTACTGACTCAACGAGAACTTCTCTGGGATTAGCTGAGTCAGTCGCCAGTTGAGTTTGTAATAGAGAAATCCGAACAACATTCCACCGATATGTGCTGAATGAGCGATGTTGTCCCCTCTTTTAGAGCCACTCAGTTGTTGCAGCATCGGAAAGATATCCATCCCTGCTGAAATCAAAACTAGCACAATGACCGGGAGTGGAATAATTCCATAAATATACCACTTCTGATATGGCCAATTCATCGCATAGAGAACAAGTATTGCAGAGACCGCTCCTGATGCTCCCACCGCAGCGACGCTTTCGCCGTTAATCAATCCCCAAAGGATGTAAAAAGCAGCCGAGAAAATTCCTGCCAGTAGATAAAACCAAAGAAATTCCTTTTGACCATATTTGTCCGCAACAGCACGACCAGCGAGGAACAACAGCCACATATTAAAGAGAAGATGAAAGATGCTGTCCGTAGAATGCAGAAAGTCGTAGGTGGTTAATCTCCAGATTTGACCTTGAAAAACTTTCTCAGAGTCGAGCATGAACCACTTATTAACAAGAGGAATCTCTCGAAGACGACCCGAACTTCTTAGTTCTTCATATCCTTGGGCAATTTCTTCGTCCGTAAATCCATCTGTGACATAAAAGTCTGAAAAATCAGAGAGACTGATCGGAACTTTGATAAACACCTGCATCAGAAAAACAATGACATTCACAATGATGAGTGTCTTAACGATGTTCTCCATCGCAGAGCCACCACCACCTCGATGATGAGAGTAGGTGGCCGACTCGTCTCGCATATAGTCGCGGTTATCTAAGCCCATAGCGGGTCGCTGTCTATTTAGAAAGGTGGTGTATAAGAAGGAATAAAGCAGACTGTATGTCTAAATCGTACCTAGAGCAAATCTAAAATTTGTCTTAACGGTTCTCTCTGGTAGTGTTAGCGATTTAACTTGCAACATTCGTTGCTGAAAAGAAAAACATTTGGAATTGCTCTACGTGATAATTTCATCAACGACTCGACCAGCGACATCTGTTAAACGGAAGTCTCGACCAGCGAAGCGATATGTTAACTCTTCGTGGTTGATACCAAGCAGATGCAGGATCGTGGCATGAAGGTCATGCATGTGGACTCGGTCAACCGCAGCATGGTAGCCGAAATCATCGGTTTCGCCGAATGAGAACCCACTTTTGACTCCTCCACCTGCCAGCCAGCAACAGAAACCCTGCGGGTTATGGTCACGCCCATTGCTCCCTTGCACTGTTGGAGTGCGTCCAAACTCTCCGCTCCACACAACTAAGGTG
>JABJMI010000150.1 GCA_018659505.1 Planctomicrobium sp. | reverse complement strand
GTTATTCAAGTGAGCCAAAAGGAAGTTGGCTGGTCCAGATTGGTGAGCCGGACCTTCCGCAGCCAGTAAATCTGTCACCGTGGCTGACCAGGGATCATTGTTTCCAAACTGTCTTTGCAGGTAACTGAATAAAGCTTCCCGATCAATTTCACGATCAGTCGAACGACCTACAAGCAATGTCGTCCAATGGGAAGCAAAGTGACCAGCGAAGTCACGGCTTTCCAGCAGCGAATGCAGGAGTTCTTCACGCTTGTTGGGAGCATCGTCCTCCAGGAAGGTTTCAACTTCTAATGTTGTTGGAATTCGCCCCGCAAGATCAAGATGGACGCGTCTGACCCATTCACTGTCGTTAGCTTTGGGAGAAGGAGCGACTTCATGCTCATCCCAACGAGTTTGAATCTGATCGTTGATGAAAGCGACCATTTCTTCATCACTGGAACCGAAACTCAACTGTTTTTTAATTGGATCTGAAACAGCTTCGGTGATTGACTCTGTGTTATTCCCTTGAAGATCAGGGAGATGCTGTGGTAAGTGAACACCGACTATTTCGATGGGTGTTTTTTCTTCGACCGTTTCAGTTGAAACATCGACACCGTTCTCAGCGACTGAAGCTTCATTATGAGCGAGCGATGCTTCTTGTTGTTTATGTGGTTTGCTGAAAACAAACACGACGGTCAAAACAAGGACAGCAGCCGTACTTAACAAACCGAAGATCGCCGATGTCCGACGATTGGAGCGAGAGAAAGAAACAGGACGAGGCTGAACTTCAGCTAAAGGCAATTCTGCCCCACAACAAGCTGCGTCCCAGTAAAGATTCCCATGCAAGGACATCATTGCAATATACAGATCGAAGCATGCCTGGTCTTGAAGAACCATTTGCTCCAACTGTGCAACTTCTTTCGCCGAGGCTCGTTCTTCCAAGACGAGTTCGATTAATCGCAACGTGTTTTTTTTGTCCTGTGATGTCATCTTAATTTTCTAGAGCAAGAGAGCGTTCAACACAATCTTGTAATACTTTTCGAATGCGCCCCAAAGACTGGTAAACAGAATTTGGAGGTCTCCCTAAATCAGAGGCGACACTCTTCCCATTCATTCCGGGTTGATATCGCTTTTCAATCAGTTCCCGGTCCTGGTCGGTTAATTTCTTCAAACAGTTTTCCAGAGCTAGCTGCCGAAGTTCAATTTGCTCTGGAGTTTCAGAGAATCTCTCTGCAATTGTATTCATAAACTCGCCAGAGAAAGTAAGCTTTTCCCGGCTTCGTTTTTGCTTCCACTTCAAGACTTCATAAACCGCAATCTGCCGAACCCAGGCGATGAAACTACTTCCCATCTCAAAACTTGAGGACTTCGACCAGATCACCAGGTTCGTTTCCTGAAGAATCTCTTCAGCAGCCTGAACTTTGCCAACCTGAGATAGGATGAACAGATATAAAACTCGCTGCGCCTGAGTGAAAAGTTGAATAAACTCTTCACCGGGAGGCGTTATGGAATCAGCAGGGTTTTGCTCTTTAGTATTCATTCCAGCTCAAAAAAAACAGGGGACCCAAAGGTCCCCTGCATATCAATCTTTGATATTGATCTCAGTCAACCTGTCAGGCAGAGATTATCCAATCAAATCCTGAATTGGCTGTCCACCGTTGGCAAGTTTCATTGGACGTCCACGTTTTGAGGTGTGAACAGTGTTGAGCGGAATTCGCATTGAGTGAGAAACTGTTGCCCAGAGATCGCCTGGGAGATAGCTTTCGCTGACAATGCGGAGGCCATCGGCATCGGTTTCACCGATAGCACGACCACCCTGCAGTCCACCACCACCAATGAGTGCTGACCAGCTTGTTGCCCAGTGATCACGTCCGACGTTCTGGTTGATACGTGGAGTACGTCCGAACTCACCCATCACGACGATAGTTGTGTGTTCAAGCATTCCACGTTGTTTAAGGTCTTTCACAAGACCAGAAATACCAGAATCGAGCAACGGTAGCCGTTGATCTTTCAGTGTTGCGAAGACGTTGTTGTGCAAATCCCAACTTCCTGGGAATTGAACTTCTACGAATGGAACACCTTGCTGGACCAATCGGCGAGACATTAACAGTGTGTTACCGAAGGGAGTGTCACCGTACATTTCACGAACTTCAGCAGGTTCATCAGCTGCCTTGAACGCATTCATTTGATCTGAAGTCATCAGGTTGATGGCTTTCTTATAGACATCTTTGTGTGCCTGACCAGCTTCGCCACGTCCAGACTTGATGAAACCATCTTCGATAGTTCCAAGCATCTGAAGGCGTTGACCAAGACGTTGCTTATTCATGCCGTCCATGTTGGCGTTCTGGATTTGTCCACGGTTGTCGACAACGAATGGAGCGTGAGTCATTCCCAAGAAACCTGGGCTCATTCCGCCACCACCGATGGAAACGAAAGCTGGAATCTCAAGCTCTTTGCGTTTTGATCCAAGTTCGTAACTCGCAACAGATCCAAATGTTGGGTGAACAACAGTTGGGTTTGGAACATAGCTAGTGTGCATGTAGTAACGACCACGCATGTGATCCGCTTCACGTGTGCTCAAAGAGCGAATGACAGAAAGGTTGTCCATTTCTTGAGCAATCTTCGGAAGATGCTCACTGATCTGAAGGTCACCCTTGGTGCTAATTGGCTTGAACTCACCACCGTTCTTCGAACCTGGTTTCAGATCCCACATATCGATAGTCGGAGCACCACCACCCAGCCAAACAAGGATACATGCTTTTTGATCACGTGAAACTTGAGCAGCGTTCGCTTCGAGGTTTGACAGGAAGTGTGTCGCACCAAGAGTAGTTGCCCCGCCCATTGCGAGGTGATTCATAAAGTGACGGCGAGACATGCCGTTGTTGTTAGAAGTTTTCATGGGTTTTCCTTTTAAGTATTTTCCGATGGGTTAAAAGTAATCTCGAGTGTTTTGCCCGCACTCGGCGATATAAGTTAGTGATTTACTATAAATTCGTTCGAATTCAACAGTGCCCAGTACAAGTCTTGGTACGCAGCCAATTTATCACGATTGGAATTGATTGCCCCGACGAGCTTCGATAGTTCGTAACGAGTTGGGATTCGACCTAATGCTGACACGAAGAGTGCTTGCACTCGGTTGTTGTCGCTGCGAAATTGAGGATTCGACAAGACTGTATGCAAGTAGCCTCCCTTTTCGGCACTGATCGCTTTTTCGACAAGTGGACCGTTCATCATGAGGAGAGCTTGCGGAATTGATCCACTGAACATTGTTGGTTCGTCTTCTTCGTTTCCACCGAAGATTCGCAGAAAATCCTGCAACCAGCGTTCACGTTGTTGCTCAACCTGAGCAAAGTTTCCAGCACCACTCTTATGAGCGTTTGTCGCAATCAGCAGTGAATCGTAAAGCTGTTCGGCATTCATCGTTTTCACGTACATGTGACTGAAGAGCGGAACTTCTCCAGCTGCCGGATTGTCATAGTCGTTGTGCTTTCCAAAGGTGCTGGTCAAATTGTAGGCTTCGGTATTGCAAACCCAGCGAATTAACTGCTTCACATCGTAACCACTTTTGACGAACTCTTCACCAAGACGGTCAAGAAGTTCCGGGTGGCTGGCTGGATTATGTGGTCCCATGTCATCAATCGGGCGAGTGAATCCGTAGCCCATGAAGTGTGCCCAAGTGCGATTGACCATGGCTCGTGCGACTGTGTGATTCGGGTCATCGTAAGCCATCAGCTTACCAAGTTCTTCACGACGATTTGGTGCTGTTGGAGAAACTTCAACATCGAAAAACTTAGGGTAAGCAACCTGAACGAGACCATTACGCATTTCGTAATAGACAGGACCAGAGAAGTCCCGGTAAGCAAGTTCTGAATAATCGTCTTCGTTCTGACCTGTTTCAGGATCGTATTTGTCGTGATCCATGCGGCGAGTTTGACGGAAGAAGCTGTTAAACTCCCAGAACTGGTTCTGCTTCCATTCATTGAATGGATGATTGTGACATTGGGTACACTGAACTTGCATTGCCAGCAAAACTCGTGTCAGTTTCGCAGTCGCTTCAACGTGATAATCTTCGCTGTTCACATTGCCTTGAAGTTGAGCCAAGATGAAGTTGACGGCTCCATTTTCTTCGAAATGACCTTCAGCAGTTGTCAAATCGTAGACAATTTCATTCCATGGTCGGTTCCGGGCAAAGCTCTCCCGCAGAAATTTCTGCAAGCCAGCCCGACTTGTTCGATCTGGAGTGTTGCGACCAATGAGCAAGTTGGTCCAGACTTCTGTGTAGTTTCGGACAAAGTCCGGATTCGCTAGTAGGGCATCTACCATTTTTGAGCGTTTTGCAGCGTCTTCATCATCCAAGAATGTTTTAACTTCGCTTGCACTTGGAATGCGCCCCACGATGTCGAGATAGACTCGGCGAATCCATTCAGCGTCTTCTGCGACTGCACTCGGTTTGACCTCATTGTCTTCCCAAGTCTGACCAATTTGCTGATTGATAAACTCAATCAGTGGGTCAGCAGAGCCTGTCGTAAATTCCGTATCCGCTTGGACTGGCGTCCCTAAAGCGACCTGTACAACCAAGGCCAGCGATGCAACGAGAACAATTCGACGCTTCGCAAATCTGATTGGGTTGCTGACTCGCAACATTTAGTATCTCCACGATGAAAATTAGAAATTTGGAACAATCTAGAAACCTGGAATGAATTGTTCCATTCTATTTACAGAAACCACACTCGTGATGAGCAGACATCCTATTCGTAAATAAACAGCCCGATAGCACAATATATCTCATGTGCTTGATGTAATTCATTATGTAGTTTTCAAGCTAATTGTTCCACTCTAATAACCACAACTCCTGACAGAATGTTCGTTTACAATTATTCATTATTTCTCAACTCACTTCATCGACAACCAACACACCCATAACGTAAACCACTAATACAAATAGCCTTACACAGATTTTATTGCTGAAAATTATTTTTAAGCACAAGGCTTCCATTATTCATATGTATAGTAATCAAAGCCCCGAAACGATCTGAATTGATTTCAGCCAATAAACCTTCTTTACTCGAATTTAAAGAATTTATCACACCTGTGTCCCACTTACTCACAGATCCTCGATCGCTGCCAATAGGTCCAACGTAGTCCAAATATTCAACGCGATGATCTGGAGAAGAACTGACCGTCAACGGTTTGTCCAGTTCGGGCTCTTCAAGAATCCGCCAAGTCAGCAAGCGACCAGACTCTTCCAGCATCAAATCCCAATGCAAGAATGGCCAGTCATGTTCCAGAATGACAAATCTAGGTTTTCTTTTTTGAGTCAATAGAATATATCCAAAAACAGCATTCCAGCGAGCCATTCCATTGATATGAACGGTCTATAGAAACAAACTAGGGCGAACAGTTAAAAACTATTCGCCCTAGAGATATTGCTAAAAATGCTGAGTTTTATCCACCGTACAATCCACCAAGTGCATCTAGAATCGCACTGGAGAGAGGGTTAGTTGACGATGCTGAGGCCATATTACCGAGCAAGTCGATCATGACTGCTCCGCAGATTAGCATCAGCAGGCTCGAGACCAACAGTCCGACGAAAGTTCCAGATCCCCAATCGGCTTCCGCTGCCTGAAAACCTCTGCCTCCAGCGTACGCAACGTCTTCATCTTCGTCATCGAAGACGTCATCATCCGCATCGAAGACATCAAGGTCACCATCGTCCTCAAAGACATCGTCTTCGATGTCCATGTCATCATCTTCAAAGGAACCAGTCGCTGCAAATTCGTCTTCATCGTCTTCGTCGAGGTCAAAAACACCGTCTTCGGCACTTGAATCCTCCAGATCTGACATGTCCAGGACACCAGTTTCGTCAGCATCCATACCGAAGACGTCGTCGTCATCGTCTCCTTCTAATGGAGGAATTTCAAACTGAGTCTCTGGAACAGAGTCTTCATCCAACGAATCCATCATTGGAATGGTGTTGCTCATGTCGTCGGCTTCCAGGGAGATGCCGGAATCATCATCGGTAAGTGAAATTCCGCTTTCGTCCATCTCTAACGAAATGCCGCTATCATCGCCAAGATCCAGTGTGATTCCTTCGTCATCATCGTCGGAAGCCAACTCCATACCGCTGTCAGCCGGACCTTCTAGCGAAATTCCACTTTCTCCACCTAACATCAAGGAAGAATCACCGGAAAGAGAAATCCCCGACTCATCGTCACCAAAGACAGAAATGTCGTCGCCGCTCAAATCTAGCGGAACTGCCTCTTGATCCTCACCACTCATCAGCG
>JABJMI010000270.1 GCA_018659505.1 Planctomicrobium sp. | reverse complement strand
GTGTCATGATCATCGCTACGATCCGATTTCACACGCTGACTATTTCGCAGTCCGCTCTGTCTTCGAACCGGCTTTGGACTGGCAACAGTGGAAGACTCCGCAGCAACGACTCGTTTCACTCTACACGCAAGCAAATCGCGAGGTCGCTGCAAAGATTGAAGCAGAGGTGAAAGAGATTGTCGCTGAGAAGGTTGTCGTCCAAAAGGAGTACATGGCGCAGGCTCTTGAGATCGAGTTGAAGAAATATGAAGAGCCGCTACGAGGAGAACTTAAGGCTGCGTACGAAACTGTGGCGAAAGATCGAACGCCGGAGCAGAAGACGCTTCTCGATAAGAACCCGAGTGTAAAAATCACGACGGGGGTGTTGTATCAGTACATCCCGAAATCGAAAGAAGACCTCAAGAAGTTTGACGATAAGATTGCAGACGTTCGCAAGAAGAAGCCGACTGAAGAATTCCTGCGAGTTATCTCAGAGCCGGCCAATCATGCGGTCGTCACCAAGCTCTTTCATCGTGGAGACCATAACCAACCGAAACAAGAGATCGAACCGGGACCGGTCGCAGTCGTGATGCCTGAAGGAAAAGCAGCACCGTTTCCTCGTGACAATCCTGACTTGAGTACGAGCGGTCGTCGAATTGCCTTTGCCCATTGGCTGACTTCGAGTGACAATCCATTGCTCGCACGGACGATGGTGAATCGAGTTTGGATGCACCATTTCGGACAAGGACTTGTGCCGACCGCTGGAGACTTCGGCAAACTTGGTGGCGAACCTTCACATCCAGAACTTCTTGATTGGCTGGCAGCTAAGTTTGTAGAAGAAGGCTGGAGCTTGAAGCAACTCCATCGTGTGATTCTCACTTCGACTGTCTGGCGGCAATCAACGTTTCGCGAACCTGCCAAAAACGAAATTGA
Source organism: Planctomicrobium sp. (assembly GCA_018659505.1). Classification (GTDB taxonomy): domain Bacteria; phylum Planctomycetota; class Planctomycetia; order Planctomycetales; family Planctomycetaceae; genus Thalassoglobus. The sequence goes on along the minus strand of JABJMI010000270.1, from coordinate 5,208 downwards.
TCCCGAGAATCGCTTTTACTGGCGGAAGTCCTTACAGCGACTCGATGCAGAAATTGTCCGCGACCGCATGCTCGCTGCGTCGGGAAGTTTGATCGCTGACGTCGGTGGTTCGCCTGCGGCAATTAAAGAAGATGAAACGGGCCAGGTGGTCGTTGATGGTTCACAATCTCGCCGCAGCTTATACGTTCAAGTGCGACGCTCACAACCGGTCGCCATGCTGCAAATGTTTGACGCTCCGGTGATGGAAATCAATTGCGAAGCACGATCTTCATCGACCGTTGCAACGCAATCGCTGATGCTATTAAATGGTGAATTCATATTAGGCCAAGCTGGAAAGCTAGCGGACCGCGCGATCAAGGAAGCGGTCCCTCTTGATCCTGATCAGCTCACATCGCTACCCAAAATCCCAGAGTTCGCATCATCATGGTCATACGGTTATGGCATTTACGATGAAGCGACTCAACGTGCCGTTTTCAACCCGTTGACTGTCTACGCAGACAATCGTTGGCAAGCAGGCGAGAAAGTCCCCGACCCCAAAATTGGTTGGGCATTCGTGAACTCCACAGGTGGTCATCCCGGCAACGGCGACAAAGGTTCCGTTCGACGCTGGACCGCAAACGCAGCCGGTGAACTCACGATTACCGGCAACCTGCATCATCACAGCCCGAACGGGGATGGTGTTCGCGGACGGATTGTTTCTTCGCAACAGGGACTGTTGGGTGAATGGCAGGTTCTCACTGGCGGCAAGCCGACGCCCGTCTCGACTCACAAAGTCATCGCTGGAGAAACGATTGACTTTGTTCTCGATTGTATAGCGAACGAAAATTCAGACTCCTACACCTGGGCCGCAGCGATAACTTTCACGCCGGAGAATGGAACTCCTCGAAACTTTGATTCCAAAACTCAGTTCCACGGACCGCTTCCAAATGGCCGCGACATGCCGGCCCAAATTCAGCGAGCATGGGAATTCGCCTTGTGTCGCAAACCGAGTCAGTCAGAGTTAAGTTTGGCAGCCTCCTTCGTTGCACAGCAAATTACTGATTTCGAAACGAATCCCGACGGAGTTCCTGCAGGAGGCAGCTCTCATCGGCAAGCCCTCGTGAACCTATGTCAAATGCTGCTCACCTCGAACGAATTCCTGTATGTCGACTGATGAAAATCAACTGGCGGTCCGTAAGATCATCAAAACTACAATAACGGTGTCCTATGCTTTCTCGACGTGATTTCTTGAATCAAAACGCTATGGGAATGGGGGCGGTCGCTCTCAGTTGGATAATGCAACAAGAGCAGGCACACGCCATCCCAGCGGCACTCGTTGCTCGCCCGCACAATGACTTGCTGCCTCGCAAACCGCATTTTGCACCGAGTGCGACAGCGATGATCTCGCTGTTCCAACATGGTGGTCCAGCGCACATGGATCTCACCGATCCCAAGCCAGAACTGACGAAGTTCAGCGGCACTGATTACTCGGGGGATGTTCACTTCAGCTTTGTGAACGACGCCAGTAAAAAACTGCTGGGGTCTCCATTCAAATTCCAGAAGCATGGAGAATGCGGAACCGAACTCTCCGAGCTTCTCCCACATACAGCGAAGATCGTGGATGACATGTGCCTCATCCGCAGCATGCACACCGGAGCCAACGGTCACGAAGTTTCGATCAGATACTTCCACGGCGGTATTCCCGGCGTACTGGGAAGACCAACATTAGGTTCGTGGTTGGTTTACGGACTCGGGTGCGAATCTCAGAACCTGCCCGCGTATATGGTCCTTTCCGATCCAGGCGGACTCCCGGTCGATGGGGCGACGAATTGGTCGAATGGATTCATGCCAGCTATGTTTCAGGGAACAGTCCTCCGACCAAAAGAACCACGAATTCATAACCTGCAACCGCCGTCTCACTTAGCCGGAGGAGTCCAGCGGCAAAACCTCGACTTGTTACAAGAACTCAACAAACAATATTCCGAAACACACCCCGGAGAAGCTGAACTGGACGCACGCATCGCCAGCTATGAATTAGCTGCCCGCATGCAAACCGCAGCGACCGACGCGCTTGACCTCTCTAAAGAGACAGAAACGACTCAAAAGCTGTATGGAATCGACCGTAAGGAATCCAAAGAGTACGGAACTCGCTGCCTGATTGCTCGACGTCTTGTTGAGCGTGGCGTTCGGTTTGTGCAGCTGTTTCATGGCGGCCAACCTTGGGACAATCACAGTAATCTCAAATCGGGTTTAACGAGCATCTGCAAGAAGACAGATCAACCGGCAGCAGGTCTCGTCACCGACTTGAAACAACGAGGTCTCCTCGATTCCACACTTGTTCACTGGGGTGGAGAAATTGGTCGGCTGCCAGTGACACAAGGAAGCACAGACCCGACGAAATCAGGACGCGACCACAATGGACAAGGCTTCAGCATCTGGATGGCAGGCGGCGGAATCCGAGGCGGCATGACCTACGGAGCGACCGACGAATTCGGACATAAAGCCGTTGAGAATGTCGTCACCCCCAACGACTTCCAGGCGACCGTAATGCGCCTCTTCGGCCTCGACCATGAAAACCTCAACTTCCCCCACAACAGCCGCTTCGAAATCATCACTCACTCACGACCAGCGAAGGTCGTGACCGAAATCGTCAGCTAGAACAGAAGTGCCGGCTAATTTAGCCCCACACTTCAAGTGTGGGGCTAAGCGGTCTCATGACGAAACACGCTACACAATCTCTTCGTACTCCATGCCGCAGGGCGGCTGTGGTCAGCCTGTTTCTTGTACATCCAGTTGCCATCCAGTGAACATCAGGCTGCCCACAGAAATTCACAAGCAAAACACCATTATCTCTGTGGGCAATTCGCCATAAGGACTTGCTTGTGAACCAAAACTCGACCACAACCACCCGTGGGGTAGCCCTAAACTCCAGAACAGAACAATTGAATATAACTCAAAAAGATGCCTTAAAGACTATTGTCCTTGAGGCATCTTTGAGTTTGGATTTCGGAGGTCAAGGTTGTTTATGGATCGTTGCGACGCTGCTTCTTGCCGGTTTCGACGTAATTGTATCCTTCAGCTTCAGCGGGGATCTCAATATCGAAAGTGGGAGGTTCAATATCAGTCTCGTAGCTGTAGCCTACAAAGATGGGCTCGACTGCTTCCACTTTTTCCGTTTCATCTTCGCTATGCACAGGTTTGGAAGGGTATGCTGTCACACGTATTTCGTGAGGACCACCCACTAGCCCTTGCCCATCATTCGCTGTATCGAACTTTCCATTTTCAATGGTCGCTCGACCTGATGGAGCGTCTGTCTCGTCTCCATGCTTGGCGATGAAGCTAACTTCGCCAAAGACGATCGGTTTGCCGTCGAATGTTGCCGCTCCTGAAACATCGTTCCGTTCGACGGATGATCCGCCGCCACATCCATAGATAAAGAATGCTGACAGCGATATTATTACTTTTATTGAATTCATTATAGTCTCTAACCAATGTGGAAAAAACAACCGCCTTAGACTGATAGTGCAAGGCGATTGCTGCTGTGTAGTGAGTCAGCTTTTACTGACTGATTGATAGGACTAAGCCATCATCTTTGCTGGCGGAAGCCTGATAGGTATCGAAATCAATATTTTCAGAAACAAATCTTACAGAGCCATCAGCCAGTAGGAATTGAGCTCCTCCTACGTGGTTGCTTCCAAACGCGACATCACTAAATCTGCGGCTACCACTCCAGCCAGCAGGACCGATTCCAACCAGTACATTTTTACAAGCGTAATGTGCAGCGCCAGCGTTTGCGTTACTGGCTCCTTGAATCCACGCTCGATAACTATTTGAGTTCGTTGGCACTGAGGAAATCTCGCCAATCAAAAGCGTGTTCGAAGTTCCATCGAGAATGTCCCTGATCGCTGTACTACTCTGACGATAGAGAATGCCATTTGTACTGTTTCCACCGTGGTTCCCGTTTGCAGTGCCTGTGTGCGACCAGTTGCCTGTCAGTGGGGCTGGACGTGGACCTTTTGCTCCGGCAATTCCGTAGTAATGGATCGTCCATCCTTCAGCGGCATTAGAAGGTTTCTTGTCGCGTGTTCTTGCGCTGGCACAATGTAGTAGTGGGAATTGTTCGTTGCGACGAGACCGATTAGTAGGAGTACCTACGGTGTTGTTGTTGTAATGTAAACTAAAGTTAAAGGTATTGTAGAGTGGAGCTTGGTCTATAAAGGGCAAGACATGCACAGACCAAGGCAGATTGTTAGCAGGGGCTGCGGCTGAATTGTTTCGAGCCATCGCTCCTTGAGGAAATACCTTGTGCGTATCGTGGTAGTTATGGAGTCCTAACCCCCATTGCTTCAGCTTATTTTTGCATTCAGTACGGCGGGCTGCTTCACGAGCTTGTTGAACAGCTGGAAGCAACAAGGCAATGAGAATCGCAATGATGGCGATGACCACCAAAAGCTCGATCAGTGTAAAGCCACGTTTTTTTAAAGGCTTCATTTAGGTCTCCTTCAGAATAGAAAAGAAAAATGAAATTAAAGGTGCGAAATGCACAGTGTGAATTTTGAAATGTAAGTGTCGAGGTGAAATGTATCCGCTAATCAATCGATTTACGGCTCGTCTGCAGGGCGACCGCCCTGCGTTTTGATGACTGGTCCTCCTCCCCCTTCTAAAGCAATTGTGGCAGGTGACATTCCATCAGATGTCACTTCAACTGTTAGGTCTGTTTGATCTGGGAGCGAATAGTGTTCTGGGGTAAACAGTTTCATCTTCATAGGTTTAGCGTTCGCTGAAGGATCTTCCGTGTTGTAACCTTCTGGCAGTTCACCATCGAGCTCTTCCTTAATGACGGTAACTTTATACTTTCCAACTGGAATTCCATCGTTTACGGCGTAAGTTCCAACAGTAAACTTTCCACCAGAATCTGAAGTGGCACGAGACCCTCTTTGGATTTCATTACCTGCATCAGGAATAAACGCCAGTTGTGCTCCACCAATAGGTTCTCCGTCCAGTGTAACAGCCCCTTCCACTTCAACTAAAGAAGGGCGACCATCTCCACCGCATCCACAAAGAGCAGACGAAAAAATAATTACAGCGAGTACATGAAATTTCAACGAAATGATCCTCAATCAAGTATAAAATTGTCGAGCAGATATGAGATTAATAATTAGCTTAAAATTCACCTATGGGGTTGCCGTCATCTAGATTGAATAGGTTTGAGTAAACAAAATTTCCACC